>JABFYB010000615.1 GCA_013361475.1 Hamadaea sp. | reverse complement strand
GCGGCGGCGAGTGCCCGCATCCGGGCGGCGGCCAGCTCGATGACGACCCGGCTGGCCGCCGAGAGCTGCGCGTCCGGCCGGTGCACGATGGCGAAGGTCTCGTAGAGCCGCGGCCGCAGCGGAGTCCAGCCCAGCCCGGGTGGCAGCCGATCCGCCAGCCGGTGCAGGACGCCGCGCCAGATCACCGTGTCCGCCAGCCCGGTCGCGGCGACCTCCAGGGCGGTCTCCACGTCCTCGACCTCGACCCGGGGTCGCAGCGAATACCCGGCTGACTGGACGCTGTGCGCCAATGCGCGGCGGGTGGAGTCGGCCTCGCGCCAGCTGACGTCGGGCAGGACGAGCGGCGCCGCCGCGAGACCGGCCGGAGTCACCGGGCGTACCAGGCGATCCGGGTGTGCGCTGAGGTAGACCAGTTCGTCGCGCATCACGGGGTTGACGGCCAGCCCCTCCTCCTCGACGGGCAGCGCGATCAGCCCCGCTTCCAACGCGCCCTTGCGGAGCAGGTCGCGCAGTTCGGCCGAGTTCTGCCCGACCAACTCCAGGCGTACGCCCGGATGCCGGCGCAGCACGTCGCCGACCAGGTCCGCCCCCAGGTAGAACCGGGACGTCTTGAAGATTCCGAATCGGACGGTGCCGGTGAGCACCTGGCGTACGTCGGCGACGGCCCGGCCCGCCTCCTCGACCGCGGCCAGCGCCGCCGCCGCGTGCGGGACGAGCGCCCGCGCCTCCTCGGTCGGGAGCAGTCCCCGCCCGACTCGGCGGAACAGCGGCGCGTCGAGGTGCTGTTCCAGGAGCCTGACCTGCTCCGAGACCGACGGCTGGGCGTACCCGAGCGCGCCGGCGGCGGCGGTGAACGAGCCGTGCTCGACCGCCGCGAGGAAGCACCGCAACTGGTGCAGCGTCATCAAGGCATTTCCTTCGGGTCCTGGAGGAAAAACAGGCTACCTCGATAGCTCGGACCGGCCTACCGTCTCCAGACATGACCCCGAACGTGGCCGCCACTGAGGCGCCGGCTGAGTCGTCGACGCCGGCTCACCGTCCTCACGCGCGGCTCGAGCGGGAGCCGGCCGATGTGCGCCCCTCGACTCCTCGCCGTCGGCCGGCACCCGGTCTGGGTGCCGTGTTGTGCCTGGTCTCGGCGGCCGGGTTCGGGCTGTCCGCGGTCTTCGCCAAGCAGTCCTACGCCGCCGGGATCAGCGTCCCGGCGATGCTCGCGGGCCGCTTCGCCGTCGCCGCCGCCGTCTTGTGGGCCATCGTGGCCTTCCGGCGGCCGGCCTTTCCGGCTCGCCGCACGCTGATCACGTGCATCGGCCTCGGGGGCATCGGGTACGCCGCCCAAGCGGTGCTCTACTTCAGCTCGCTCGCCTGGATCGACGCGTCGCTGACCGGACTGCTGCTCTACCTGTACCCGGCGCTGGTGACCGGGCTGGCCGTGCTGCTGCGCCGGGAACGCCCGGATCGCCGCCGGTACGCCGCCCTGCTGTGTTCGGCCGTCGGCCTGGTGCTGATCCTGGGCTCGGGTGGGTCGATCGGTTCGGCCGCCGGGATCGGAGTCGCGCTGGCACTGGGCTCCGCCGCGGCGTACGCCTTGTATCTGACCGTGGCCGCCGGCGTGCCCGCGGACCTGGACGTCTTCCTGCTCTCCGCGATCGTCTGCACCTCGGCCTGCGTGACCATGACCGCGACCGGGTACGCGACCGGTTCGATGACCGGGCCGACCACGGTGACCGGATGGGGATGGGTCGTGCTGCTGGCGATCTTCTCCACAGTGGTCCCGATCGCGACGCTGCTGGCCGGCATCCGGCTCGTCGGCGCGCCGACGGCGTCCATCCTGTCGTGCGCCGAACCCGCGGTCACCGTCGCGACCACGGCCGCCGTCTACGGCGAGCGGCTGACCCCGGGGCAGCTCCTCGGCGGGGTCGTGATCCTGGCGGCGGTGCTGGTCCTGCAGGTCCCGTTCCGGCGGGGCGGATCCCGTACTCGCCACGCCGGCTGAGGCCATAAGATTCGCCCATGGCCGGACCGTTTCTCGTGGACTGGCCGGTCTCGGGGCGGCTGGCGGTGATGTCCCGTCCGACCGGCGGCGATGCTCTCGTACGCGCGCTGCACGGGTTGCGGCGCAAGGGAGTGGACGCGCTGATCTGCGCGCTCACCGAGGGCGAACGCGACCTGCTGGGGCTGGCCGCCGAACCGGAGGTCGCCCGCGACGCGGGGCTGGCGTACATCGACTTCCCGATCGCCGACTTCTCCGTGCCGGACCTCGACGATCTCGCCGAACTCGCCGCGAAACTGGCCGTGCGCCTGCGGTCCGGCGACTTCATCGTGGCCCACTGCCGGGGCGGGATCGGCCGGTCCGGCATCGTCGCGGCGGCCGCGCTGATCGCCCTCGGCGCCACTGCCGAACAGGCCATGGAGCTGGTGTCAGAGGCTCGTGGCGTGCCCGCCCCGGAGACCGAGGAACAACGGGCGTTGTTGCGCCGGCTGGCCGAGCGCAACTTCTGAAGACGCCCGCCCGCCGTTTCCAGCGCCGGATCACGGATGTCGGTCGAATCTTGCGGCAAGATTCGACCTGGAACCCTGATCCAGCGCCCAAAGGGGACGGCGTCAGGCGGCGACGGCGCGCAGGTTCAGCAGGTGCTCCAGCAGCGTGACGAGGACTTCCTTCACCGAGTCGCGTTTTCGCGCGTCGCAATGCCGCACCGGTACGCCGGGATCCAGGTTGAGCGCCGCCTTGACCTCGTCGGTGGCGTACACCCGGGTGCCGTCGAAGCAGTTGACCGCGACGATGAACGGCACACCCATGCGCTCGAAGTAGTCGATCGAGGTGAACGAGTCCTCCAGGCGGCGGGTGTCGGCGACGACGACCGCGCCGATCGCGCCTTCGACGAGTTCGTCCCAGATGAACAGGAAGCGGTCCTGACCGGGCGTGCCGAACAGGTAGAGCATCAGCTCCGGGCTGATCCGGATGCGCCCGAAGTCCAGCGCCACCGTCGTCGTGGTCTTGGCCTCGACTCCGGAGACGTCGTCCACGCCGAGGCTGACGTCGGTGAGCACCTCTTCGGTGAAGAACGGCTGGATCTCGCTGACCGCGCCGACCAGCGTGGTCTTGCCCACGCCGAACCCACCCGCGACGACGATCTTGTACGCCGTCGGCAGCGCGAGGTCAGAGTGCTCGTAATCCATGGAGGACCGCCTTGTAGATCTCTTCGCTGGGCAGGGCGGCCGGGCCGGGTTGGCTCCGCCGGATCAGGTCGCGGGCCGCCAGTTGGCCGAGCAGCGCCCGTACCACGCCGACCGGCAGGTTCATCCGGGCGGACAGGTCCACAACCGACAGTGGCTCCTGACAGAGCTGCAGGATACGGGCCGAGGCCGAACCGAGTGCGGCGTCGGTGGCCGCGGGTGGCCGGCTGGCCAGCACCACGGCGATGAGGTCGAACTCCTCGGCCGCCTCCGCCGTCGTGCCCGCGGCCAGCGCGTACGGGCGGACGACCGGACCGGCGTCGTCGTCCAGCCAGGCCTGGTCCTCCGGCTGGACCGGATCCGGGCCGGTCACTCGACCGCGGCCGGGGTACGGGCGGGGGCGGACAGGTAGTCACCGACCCGCGTCACGAGCATGGCCATCTCGTACGCCGTCAGCCCCATGTCGGCGGAGTCGTCGGTGATGACCGCCAGGCAGGCCCCGGTGCCGCCGGAGCTGACGAAGAGGAAGCCGGACGCCATCTCCATCACGGCCTGGCGGACGACGCCTTTGCCGAACCGGCGGCTCGCGCCGCGGGCCAGCCCGAACAGGCTCGCCGAGACGGCCGCGAGATGTTCGGCGTCCTCCCGGGCCGTCGCCGAGTCCGCCGCCATCACCAATCCGTCGGCGGACAGCACCACTGCCATCTCGGCGCCCGGCAGCCGACCGACCAGGTCGTCGACCAGCCAGCCGAGCTCAGCGGTCGGTCGCTGGGTCATTGCTCTCCCCTTCCACGGGTGTTTCGGTGGCTTCCGCCCGGCCGCGTTGCGTACCGCGTTGGAAGGCGCTCATCAGATCCCGGACGTCGCGCACCTGCGGCGGTGACGGCGGGTTCGGCCGGGGCCGCACCGGCAGCCCCGACGGCGTACGCGCGGTGACGACCCGGACCGGCGGCTCGGCGCGGACCGCGAGCGCGACCGGAGTGGCCGCGGCGACCCGGGGACGGCTCTCGGGCGCGGCCGGCAGCGCGACGGCAGCCTCCAGGAGGCTCAGCTCGGACGCGGGCGGGCGACCGGAGATGAGCTTCTCCGGGATCAGCACGATCGCCGTGACCCCGCCATACGGCGACCGCCGGAGCTGCACCTCGATCTCGTGGCGCTGAGCCAGCCGGCCGACCACGAACAGGCCGAGCCGGGCGGTGCTCGTCAGTTTGAACTCCGGCGGGTCGCGGAGCAGGTCGTTGGCCTCCTCCAGGGCGGCCTCGCTCATGCCCAGGCCGCGGTCCTCGACTTCGAGGACGTGCCCGGTGCCGACACGCGCCCCCTTGACGTGCACGGTGGTGTCCGGCGGGGAGAACGACAGGGCGTTCTCGACCAACTCCGCGAGCAGGTGGATGACGTCGCCGACGGCCCGGCCGGCCAGCTCGGCGGCGTCCCCGGGCTGAATGACGACCCGGTGGTAGCCCTCGACCTCGGCACAGGCCGCCCGGAGGATGTCCGCGATCGGGACCGGCCGCCGCCATCCGCGTCCGGCCGTCGCGCCGGACAGCACCAGCAGGTTCTCGGCGTTGCGGCGCATCCGGGTGGCGAGGTGGTCGACCCGGAACAGCTCCTCGAGATCGGTCGGGTCGGTGACCCGGCATTCCATGTCGTCCAGCAAGCGCAGCTGGCTGTGGATGAGCGCCTGGTTGCGGCGGGCCAGGCTCACGAAGACGTCGCGTACGCCCCGGCGCAGCTCGGCCTGGTCGACGGCGACCCGGACGGCGGTCTCCTGCGCCTTGGTGAACGCCTCTCCCACCTGGCCGATCTCGTCGGCGCCGAAGGCCAACGGGGGCGCTTCCGCTTCGACGTCGACTTCCTCCCCGGCGGCCAGCCGTTCCACCACCCGCGGCAGGCGTACCGTCGCCAGATCGTCGGCGGCGTCGCGGAGTCGCCGGAGTTGGTGGACGATCGCCCGCGCCGTGGTGATGGACAGGATGATCGAGGCGACGACGGCGATCAGGCCGAGCCCGGCGGCGAGGATCAGCCGGACGACGATCATCACGGCCGGCCCGGTGGCCTCGTCGAGGGTCGCGTCGGCGAGGTCGATGTCCAGCTGGGCGAGCGAGGCGAGCGCGGGATCGAGCGTGGCGCGCCAAGTGGTGGCGGTGACGGGGGCGACGCCCGCGCCCTGCAGGACGATCTGGTCCTCCAGCGCCTGGAAGCGGCCCAGCGCCTGCCCGTCGAGGACGGGCTGGTAGATCGCCGTGTCGCCGGTCAATCCGGCCACGCCGACCTGGCGGGTGTACCGCTGGGCGCCGACGATCCGGGCGAACTCGGCCGCCTCCGCCGGGCTGAACCGGCCGGCCGCGATCACGCCGGAGATGAGCGCGTCCTCCTGCGAGAGCAGTTCCCGGCCGCGCGAGAGGGTCAGCAGATGTTCCAGCCGGCTGTTGATGTCCCGGTCGGAGAAGACGGAGATCGTCTCGAAGATCTCGTAGCCCTTGGCCACGACGCCGGTGTAGAAGGCGGTGACCGCCGCACGCTCCACCCGCCCGGCGTCCACATCAGACCGTTCGGCCGGCAGCGCGGTCAACTGACTGTCGAGTTGGGCGAGGCGGGCGGCGGTGCTGTCCGACTGCGCCCACCGAGACGCGGTCCCGCCGACGGAATCGCGGAAGACGGCGACCGACTCGTCGGTGTGCTGCCGGGCGGTGTCGAGAGCGGTACGCGCGGCCGCCTTCGCGGTCGCGTCACCGCTTTCGGCCAGCGCCAGGTAGACCGCCGATCGGCGGCGTTCCTCCTGAACCGATTGGACCAGCGCGTTCGTCGGGCGGCCGACCTCGGAGTCCAGCGTACGGATCCAGAGGAGGGTCAGGCCGTCGCGGACCGTCACGAACGCCGCGAAGGCCCAGAGGGCCGCGAGCGACGCCAGCAGGAAGGCGATCTTCGCCCGCAGGCGCGAAGTGCGAGAGCTCATCCGTCGTGTTCCCACCATCGTCAGGGGTACTCCGAGCCGCCACTCATGGCGACCCGACGGGATGTCACTAGACATCGATATGCGGTTCCCACATCGCACTTGGTGTGCGACATCTCGGCGACCTGGTTGTACGGAGGCCGGTACCTAGCCGACCGGCTGCCCAGACTTCCGTACAAAACCCGAGGTCAGGACCGCATGCCGGGGCCTACCTTGAGATCACGCGCGGAGATCACGCGCGGGAGCGAAGCCGCGGAAGGAGCCACGATGTCCCAGTTCGCCGACGCCATCGCCCGCTTGAGCATCGACAAGGACTTCGCCCGAGCCACCCGTCAGCAGCCGGACCGGGTCGCGACCCTCTACGGGCTGACCGCCGACGAGGCGGACCAGCTACGCCAGCTCGCCGACGCCGCGATCGCCGACCGGGCCGCGGCGCTGCGCGCCCTGCTCGCCGCCGAGCCCGACGACGAGCCGACCCTGGCCGACGCTCCGGCGATCGGCGTACCGGCCGGCATGCCGACCCTCCTGACGACGAAGTTCTGACTGATCCGCCCGTGGCCGCGGCCGAGTAGGGTCGGCGGCGTGAATCTCGACCTGCCGACGATCGCCCTCCTCCTGGGAGTGGCGATCATCGCGTTCCTGCTCGGCCGGGCGTCGAAGGGCCGCCGGCCCGATGACCTGGTGTCGGACCAACTGGCCGCCCGGTCGCCGGCCCCGCCCCGGTCCGCGGCCGACAGCGACGAGGACCTCGCCGCATTACTGGCCCGAGGGGAGAAGATCCAGGCCATCAAGCTCTACCGCGAACGCACCGGCGTCGGGCTCAAGGAAGCCAAGAACGCGGTCGAGGCCATGGCGGCCGGCCGCGTACCGTCCGCCGTCCGCCCGCCGCTCGCGGGTCGACCCCTGGCGGACGACGTGGCCGCGCAGGCGGCCGACCTCAAGGCCCGTGGGCAGATCATTCAGGCGGTCAAACTGGTACGCGAAAAGACCGGACTGGGCCTGAAGGAAGCCAAGGACTTCGTGGACGGGCTGTGAGCCGCGATCGGGCCTAGGACCAGGCGAGCGCGAAGCGGGCCGAGCCGCCCGCGGCGTACCCGGCGACCGCTCGCGTGAGCCGCCCGGCCGACTGGTTCGTCCCCGTCTTCGTCGCCGCGTCCGCCGCGGTCAGCCCGAACCGCGCCTCGTAGGCACCGCTGCCGGCCTGGAAGATGACCGAGATCCGGACGCCACCGGCGTACTGGGTCGCGCTCAGGTAGCTCACGCGCATGCCCTTGGCCATCGCGGCATCCCACTGGGTCTGGTACTCCGCCTGGGTCAACCATGACTTCGCCAGCCACGAGCCGACGTTCTCCTTGACGTACAACGCCGTCCACTGAGGAGTGTCGTTCGGCGCGACGACCGAGACGGCCACCGGGTGGTAGCCCTCCTTGGTCAGCGCGTCGATCTTGGCCTGATGCGCGGTCTGCGAATAGCCGTGGTACGCCACCCACGCCGGGCCGGACGCCTTGCGCCAGATGGCGGCGTACCGGAGCTGACCGGCCACGAGGTAGCTGCTGACGTCGGCCAGCCGGTAGCCCTGCGCCTTGAACTGGTCGAACGCGGTCTGGTACGCGGTCGCCGTGAGGTTGCTCCGCGACTGCCAGGCGACGCCGTCACTCGGGCGGAACAAGGCGTTGACGAAGGTCTGCGAGCCGACCTCGTAGCCGTCGAAGTGCACCAGCCGGTACTTGGCCGCGACGATCCGGTCGAACTCGGCCTGCCACTTCGCCACCGGTACGCCCAGCCGCACGAGCTGCGGCTGACCGGCGGGAATCGGAGCGGTCGTCGCCCCGTTCACCACCGCGCCGGGAGTCGGCGGAACGGCGGACGCGCTCGCCGCCGGGGTCGATTGGGCGTCGGCCGCGGCGGTCGGCTGGACGTCGGAGACCCCGGCCCCGCTGCCGACCAGGCCGGGCTGGCCGCCGGTGAACTCAGGCTCCTTCGCCGATCCGCAGCCCGCTGTCAGAACCGACGTCGTCAGCGCCAACGCCGTCATCGCCACCGGCAGCCATCGCCGCATCCGAGCCTCCCCAGGTCTCCGGGACGTCTGCCCCGGCGATGATCTTAGAGCGGCCCGATCGGTGGACGATGATCGCCTCCGCGACGAGCAGGACGAGCCAGGCCGCCGCCACCGCCGTGACGGTCAGCACCGGCGAACCGCCGACCAGCCCGAACCCCAGCGCCGTCACCGCGACCAGCGCCTTGAGCCCGATCATGACGGCGTGCGTACGCCGCCCGACCCCGAGGTCGAGCCCGATCCCGGTGGAGACGAGCACGAAGCCGGCGATGACGACCGCCTGCGCCACGGCGAACAACGGCAGGGTGCTGTGGTGGTGCTCGGCCGCCGTCTCGGCCGCGACCTCCACCCCGATTCCGGTCGCCGCGATCGCCACGTAGATGAGCAGATGGCCGTACCCGTAGAGGAAGGACTTGACCTGAGCGTTGCGGCCGCCGGCCAAGGCCCGGTCGATCGCGGCCTCGTCGAACGCTCCGAAGTAGACCCACCAGATGCCGCAGGCGATGACGAAACCGCTCACGGCGACGGTCACCGCACCGGGGCTCCAGGCGCCCTCGGTGATCCCGGCGACCGTGCTCCAGACCGCCTCACCCAGGACGACCAGGGTGAACAACCCGAATCGCTCCGGCATGTGGGAGACCTGAACGGGCGGGTTCTTCATCCGGGCGTACGCCAGCGGCCCGGAGACGGTCGCGTTGACCACGAGCGCCACAACCCAGAAGGCATAGCGCGCCGGTCCACTGACGAGCAACGAGGCGCCCCAGAGCACCGCACCCGAAGCGGAACCGACGACATACCAGCGGCACAGCTCGGCGGCTCGCGGAACCGACCGCCCCATGATCGCGTACAAGCCGGTCAGGAAGAGCAGGAGCAGCGCGAAGATGGCGGCGAACCGCGCGGAGTCGAAACCGGGCTGGATCGTGACCGCGAGCACGGCGGCGCCGAGCGCGGCGATCAGCTGGGCCGCGCGATGCCACGGGCCGTCGTCGTCGAAGAGGTCGGCGAAGTAGGAGAAGCTGATCCACAGCCACCAGACGGCGACGAACAGCCCGGTGTACGCGACCACGCCACCGGGCGAGTGGTCGTGGTGCAACAGCTGGCCCAGGCGGGCCACCGCCACCACGAACACGAGGTCGCAGAAGAGTTCGAGCCAGGTGGCCCGCCGCAACGGCTCCCAGTCGTGAATACCCCGCTTGCTCATGCAATCGCCCTAGGCTCGCCCATGCGGCGAGCCTAGGGCTCGCGGGTTACGCGCCGATAGCGGCCTTCACCTTCGCGATCATGGCCGTCTCGGTCTCCTGCACGCCGCCCTTCGCCTGCGCGACCTGGTCGCACGCGGCCACGACGACATCCTTGTACGCCTGCACGTCCTGCGGCGCCTTGGCCTGCAGGATCTGCACGGCCTGCGACAACTGCCCGAGCACGGTCGACTCGACCTCGGCCGCGCCGCCCTTGGGCATCGAGGGCATGCCCCCGCTCTTGAACAGGTCCCGCAGTTCGGCGGGGGCCGCCGCCAGCGCCTTCGCCCCCGCCATGCTCTCGGAGAACATCGCGAAGAAGCCCGGATCGGCCTGGGAGACGAGCATCATCGCGCCGAATCCGGCGTCCCGCAGCGTCTTCCGTTCATCGTCGGTGTAGTCGGTCATGCCCCGATCCTCCCCGACATTCCGGGTTTCCGGCGGGTGTTTGCGGCGCATGCGAGCATGAAGGGCATGGAGAACTCCGAACCGTGGTTCTACTGCTTGAAACACCGTCGGCCCGAGCACGGCCGGCAGGAGGCGGAGCAGTACCTGCTCGGCCCGTTCCCCGACGAGGCGACCGCGGCGCGCGCCCTGGACGTCATCCGCGAACGCGAAGCCCGCAAGGAGGCCGAGGACCGGGCCTGGTCCGGCGACGACTGATTGTCATACCTCGGCGGTATTTTCGGCGGTGTGGAGTTCGCCTGGCTTTCCGTGCCCACACCGCTCGTCCCGTTGACGGTGGCGGCTACTCAAGCGGGGCTGGCCTGCGTCTCCTTCGACGGGAGCGGGGCCGCTCAGCGGTCGCTGGCCCGCCATGGCGACGTACGCCCCGCCACCTCTTCTGACGCCCACGTTCATGACGCGGCGCGGCAGATCTCCGAGTGGGCCGCCGGCGACCGTCAGGACTTCGACCTCCCGGTCGACTGGTCGCTCACCTCCGGACCGCAGCAACGCGTCCTGCGTACGCTCTACGAGACCGTCCCGTTCGGTTCGACCATCACCTACGGCGACCTCGCCGAACGCTCCGGCCTGCCCGACGGCAGCGCCCGCCTCGTCGGCCAGATCATGGGCAGCAACCCGATCCCCGTCGTCGTCCCCTGCCACCGGGTTCTCGCGTCCGACGGGTTGGGCGGATACGGGCCGGGGATTGAGCTGAAGCGGCGGATTCTGGTGCTGGAAGGGGTTCTGCAGCCTTCGCTGTTCGACTAGCCCGTCAATCTAGGCCGATTTCCATGATCATGGTCACTTCTGCGTTGCCATAGCGACATGGAAATGACCCTGATCATGGAAATCGGCCGAAGAGGTCAGCCGCGACCGCTCGACCGGCGGCCCCGTCGGGACACGGAGTCGAGGATGACCGCCGCGAGCAGCACCGCCGCCGTGATCATGTATCGCACGGAGGAGTCGACGTCGATCAGCAGCATGCCGGAGCTGATCGAGCCGAGTACGACCGCACCGAGCAGGGCGCCCCAGGGGCTGCCCCGGCCGCCGAAGAGGCTGACGCCGCCGATGACCGCACCGGCGATGGCCAGCAGCAGCACGTCGCTGGCGCCGGTCGTCTGGGTCGCCGAGAAGCCGCGGGAGACGAGCAGGATGCCGCCGAGTGCCGCGAATGTCGAGCACAGGGTGAAGACGGAGATCTGGATCGCCGCCACGTTGATGCCTGCCCGGCGGGCCGCCTCGATGTTGCCGCCGACGGCGAAGATGCTGCGGCCGTAGCGGGTCTTGCGCAGGACGAGGTCCAGCAGCGCCACCAGGCCGACGAGGATCAGCAGCCCCAGCGGTACGCCCTGCCAGGAGTTCAGCACGGCGACCGTCACGACCACGATCGCGGCCAGGCCGATGACGCGTACGAGGTCGCTGCGGAGGGAGGCCGCGGGGAGGCCGGCGGAGGCTCGCCGAGCCCGGCCGGTGAACGCCGCGACGGCGTACAGGGCGACGACGACCAGCCCGACGATCCAGCCCGCCGCCTGGCTGAGTTTGGTGTTCATCAGGTCGGTGATGGTGCCGGTCGGCACGTTGATGGTGCCTTCCGAGCCCAGCAGGTAGAGCATGAGGCCGAGCCAGCCGAGGTTGCCGGCCAGCGTCACGACGAACGCCGGTACGCCCAGCTTGGCGAAGATGGTGCCCTGCAGGAACCCGATCACCGCGCCGAGCAGCAGCGCCGCGATGATGGCGGCCACGTCGGACCAGCCGCGGCGTACGGACAGGACGGCCAGGGCGGCGGCGCAGACACCGGCGACCGACCCGACGGACAGGTCGATCTCGCCGAGCAGGAGCACCAGCACGATGCCGACGCTGATCATGCCGACGGCGGTGATCTGCAGGGCCAGGTTGGACAGGTTCTGCGCGGTGAGGAAGCGGTCGTTGAGCGCCTGGAAGACCACCCAGATCACGATCAGCCCGATGACCACCGGCCAAGCGCCCAGCTCTCCGCCGCGGACGCGGCGTTTGATGAGCTCCCAGACGGAATGGGTGTCGGACTCGGCCAGGGGTCCGGCCGCGGGCGGCGGGATCGTCGCGTTCGTCATGCCTCACCCCCGAGCTCCCGGTCGTCGTCCACCCCGGACGCCGAGGGCGGAGCGCCTTCACTGCGTGCCCGGCGGCGGGTGACCGCGTTGTCGAGAGCCCCCGTGATCGCCTGCACGATCTCCTCCTGACTGGTCTCGTCGGGGTCGAACATCCCGGCGTTGCGTCCCAGCCGCAGCACCACCACCCGGTCGGCGACCGCCTTGACGTCGGCCAGGTTGTGGCTGATCAGGATCACGCCCAGGCCTCGTTCCCGGAGTCGTTCGACGAGGTCGAGCACTTCGGCGGTCTGGGCGACGCCGAGCGCCGCGGTCGGCTCGTCCAGCAGCACGACCTTCGGCTCGCCGAGCAGGGAACGGGCGATCGCCACCGACTGCCGCTGACCACCCGACAGGCCGGCCACCGGCACGCGTACGCTCGGCAGCCGCACTGAGAGGCTGCCCAGCAGCTCGCGGGAGCGCTTCTCCATGCCGATCTCGTCCAGGGCGGACGTCCTCGTCAGTTCCCGGCCGAGGAAGAGGTTCGCGACGACGTCGAGGTTGTCGCAGAGTGCGAGGTCCTGGTAGACGGTCGCGATGCCGAGCCCGGTCGCGTCGGCCGGTTTCGTGATGTGGACCGCCCGGTTCTCCCACCGGATCTCGCCGGTGTCGGCGGGGCCGACACCGGCGATCACCTTGATGAGAGTGGACTTTCCGGCGCCGTTGTCACCCACGAGCGCGACGACCTCGCCCGGATACACCTCCAGGCTGACGTCGGTCAGGGCTTGCACCGCGCCGAATCGCTTCGAGATGCCCGTCAGTGCGAGCACCGGAGAGTCCGTGGCGGTCACTTGATACCAGCCGCCTGGCAGGCCGAGGCGAACTGCGAGGTGCAGATCTGGTCGACCTTGTAGAAGCCGTCCTTGACCACCGTGTCCATGATGGTGTCCTTCTTGACCACGACCGGGGTCAGCAGCACCGAGGTGACGTCGACGGTGCCGTTGTTGACGGTGGTGGTCGGCTCGCCCGAGTAGGTCTGCCCGGTGGCGGCGTCGATGGCCATCGTCGCCGCGATCTCGGCCTCGGGCTTGATCGCCTTGTAGATGGTCATGTACTGCTCACCGGCGACGATCCGCTGGATCGCGGCCAGTTCGGCGTCCTGCCCGGTGACCGGCGGGAACGGCGAGGTGAAGCCGCCGCCCTTCATCGCCGCGATCGCGCCGCCGGCGGTGCCGTCGTTGGCGGCGTACACGCCGATGATCTTGTCCTTGCCCAGGGCGGTGATCGCCTGCTCCATTTCCTGCTGAGCCTTGTCCGGCGACCAGTCCGGCGTGTCGAACTCCTTGCCGATGTTCACCTGGCCGTCGAGGACCGAGTGGGCGCCGGCCTTGAAGTCGGCCGCGTTCGGGTCGGTCGGCGAGCCGTTGATCATCACGATGTCGGCCCGCTTCGGATCACCGCCGGCCTTGAGCGCGTCCAGCAGGGCCTGCCCCTGGAGCTGCCCGACCTTCTTGTTGTCGAACGAGACGTAGTACGTGATCGGGCCCTTGGCCAGCCGGTCGTAGGAGACCACCGGCACGTTCTGACCCTTGGCGCTGTTCACGATGGTCGCCGCGGCCGAGGCGTCGACCGGGTCGAGGATGAGCACCTTCGCACCCTGCGTCAGCATGGCCTCGGCCTGCGACTGCTGCTTGGTGCTGTCCTGGTCGGCGTTCTGATAAAGGATCTCGCACTTGGGGCAGAGTTCCTTGATCTTCGCCTCCATGTACGGCTTGTCGAACGTCTCGTACCGGGTCGTCTTGGACTCCGGCAGAAGAATGCCGACCTTGAAGCCGTTGTCGGTGCTCTCGCCGCCACCGGTGGAGCTGCCGCCATTGTTGTTGTCATTCGAGTTGCTACATGCCGTCGCGGCCAGCACGAGCGCCAATCCGCTCGCGGCCACCAGGCGGCGCCACTGTCCTCGCATCATAGTGGTTAGCTAACCACTTTCACCCTGATAAAAGGCGGTTTCGCCCTATTTGCTCGCCCGGGTAGCTCGGCGAGACGGGGAGCACGCGTACGCCCCGACGACGGGCGGCCGACGGCGGTCCGCCATATGATCGCCCGGTGGTGGAGAGCACGGCCGAGAACTGGCCGGTCCGCGTCCAGCGACTCGAACAGGAGGTCGCCGGGCTGCGCCGGGCCATGCGTACGCGCGCCCTGATCGAGCAGGCGAAGGGCATCCTCGCCGAACGCCAGGGCTGCGACCCGGAGACGGCGTACGCCCAGCTCTCCCGACGCTCGCAGGACACCAACACGCCGCTGGTCGACGTCGCCGCCGACGTCGTCAACGGGATCGCCCCGCCGGATCGCCCCGCCACCGCCCCGATCCCGGCCGAGCCGGTGACTCCGCCGGCCGCCCCGCCGAACCCACGCCGCACCGAGGCGCTGTCCATCACGCCGGAACCACGCCCGCTCACCGTGATGGCCGGGCTGGCCCCGACGACGCCGCCGCCCTGGCCCGACGCCGCGAAACGGCGGCTGCGCCGGGCGGTCGCCGCGTTCACCGCGGCCGACGACGTCACCGGGCTGACCTCGGCGGTCCTCGCCAACGCGGGCGATCCCCCGCCGAGCGGTGTCGCGGTGTTCGCGGCCGAACCGAACGGGTCGCTGCGCCTGATCGGCGCCGAAGGGTGGACGTCTCAACAGATCAGCGAGGCTCGCCGGATCCCGGCGCTGATCGCGACACCGATGAGCGAAGTCGTCCGGCATGCGCATCCGGTGCTCTTCGACGGGCAGGCCGAGACCGATCTCGCCCTGGTCGGGCCGGGTCCGGCGATGGTGGGCTACCCGATCGCCATCGAGTCGCGGGTGACCGGCGTACTGCTGATCTCGTGGGCGCAGCCGCGCGAGTTCTCCGCGCTCGACCGCAGCTATCTCGATCGTCTGGCCCAGGAGTCGGGCCGGGCGGTCGGCCGAGTCTGGGCTCAGGCGATCGCGGGCACCGCCGCCTCGCTCACCGGCGACCTCGGCTGGATCCAGCGGGTCATCGAAGGCACCTCCGGCATGACCCAGCTGCTCACCCCCATCCGCGACGCCGCCGGAGTCGTGATCGACTTCTACGTCGCGGCGATGAGCTCGCTCGCCCAGGCCGACGAGCCGGACGCGCTCGGCCGCCGGCTGCTCGACGCGTACCCGCAGTTGCTGACCAACGGCGTCTTCGACGCCTATGTGCGGACCTTGGCCGAGGGGACGACGTGGGAACGGGCGCCTGAGCCGGAGGACGCCCGGGTCGCCGGCCGCTGGCAGCGCGTGGTGAAGGCCCGCCGGGCCACGCCGATCGCCGGAGCGGTCATCGCCTCGTGGCGCCGCGTCGACGAGGTCACCCGGCTCGAGGAGCAGACCAGCCAGATGGAGCAGCTCGGCCGCTTCGGCTGGTGCGAGTGGGATCCGATCGGCAAGCGCATGTGGTGGTCGCCGGGCATGTATCGGCTGCTCGGAGTGTCGCCGCGCCGGGGGCCGTTGTCGCGTACCGCGCTGGTCGAACTGGCCGAGCCGGAGTCCCGGCCGATCCTGACCGAGGCCCTGCGCCGCGCGGCGCACGGCGGTCAGGCCACTGTGGACATCGATCTGCGGCGGGGCGGCGAGGAGCTGGTCCGGCTGCGTGCGTTCGCCGCCGGCGAGGGGCCACGGCCCGAGGAGACCGATCCGCGCGGCACGGTGCGGCTTCTGGTCCAGGACATCTCCGAGCAACTCCAGCTGGACGAGCAGCTGCGGCGCACGCAGGCCCAGGCCTCGGCCCAGCGGGTACGCCTCGCGGCCGAGCACGAGCTCACCAGAGCACTGATGGACCTGCTGTATCCGGCCCGCTCCTTCGACCACAGCAGCGGCCCGCTACGGGTCGTGGGGCGGCACTTCGCCACCGATCGCACCGCGCCCCTGCGGGGAGACTTCTGCGACGCCCAACTGCTGCCGAACGGCGACCTGCTGCTGGTGGTCGGCGACATGTTCGGCTCGGGGCTGACCGCCGCTTCCGCTGTGGCACGGCTGATGCCGCCGGTCGTCGCGCTGGGCATCGCCGGGCTGGCGCCGGAGGCGATCCTGGCCGTGCTCAACACCGAGCTGCACCGGTTGCCCGATCCGCCGCTGGCCAGCCTCGCGTTGGCCCGGGTGGATCACGAGACGAAGATCGCGACCTGGGCGCAGGCCGGTCACCTGCCCCCGATCCTGGTACGCCGCCGCACCGCCACCGCGACGCCGCTGAAGTCGCCCGAGGGCCCGGCGTTGGGCCTGCTGCCCGAGGCGGTGTTCAGCAGCAACACCGCTCAGCTGGAGCCGGGCGACACCTTGGTGTTCTACACCGACGGCGTCCTGGACCGGCGGGCCCGGGACCCGTTGAAGAACCTCAGCAACAAGCTCGGCCGGGGCGTACGCGCGGGCGAGCCGGAGTCGGCGTTGACTGTGCCGACTCCGGCTCGCACCGACGAGGCATGCCTCGTTGCTCTGTCCTACGCGGAGAGCTGACGCGTCACGCGTCTTCGAGCAGGACGTTCTTCAGCCGGTTGAGCGACTGGGTGAGCAACCGGGAGACATGCATCTGGGAGACGCCGACGATCTTGGCGATCTCCGCTTGGGTCATGTTTCCGAAGTACCGCAGCACCAGGATCTTCTGCTCCCGGGCCGGCAGTGCGGAGACCGCCTGCCAGAGAGCCTGGCGCTCCGGAACGAGTTCCAGCTCGTTGTCGACTCCCCCGACGAGGTCGCCGAGTTCGACGTCGACGTCCGCTCCCCGCACCGGCGCGTTGAGCGAGTAGGCACGGTAGGCCCGCGCGCACTCGAGACCGGCGCTCACCTGATCGGTGCTCAGTTTCAGGTGTTCGGCGAGATCGGCCACGGTCGGCACCCGGCGCAGAGACTGACTCAGCGTCGGAATCGTGCGGCTGATCTCCATGTGCAGCTCCTGGAGCTGACGGCGCACCCGGATCATCCAACCCCGGTCACGGAAGTGCCGCTTCAGCTCACCCACCATGGTGGGCACGACGTAGTGCAGGAACGACTCACCGCGATCGGTGTCGTACCGATCGACGGCCTTGATCGCGGCGACCAGGGCGACCTGTGTCAGGTCGTCCATCTCCTCACCGCGGTTGCCGAAGCGCAGCGCGATGCGCCGCGCGAGGGGAACGCACGCCTCGATGACCGACTCGCGAAGTCGCGCCCGCTCAGGGTCGTCGGCGTCGAGTTTCTGCATCCGAGCCAAGGCGTCCGAGGTCATCTCCTCGAAGTCGCCCGAGGCCACCGTCGACTCGGAGTTGTGCGTGCTGTGCTGGAACCTGACCTTCTCCTGGGTCATGGACATGACTGCTGTCACCTGCGCCGGTCCCACGCGAAAAGCCCTTGGCCTCCCGGTGGCACCTTCGGTGTCCAGAAACGGTGGCACCCGACTGCTTGAGTGCCGCACAGCGCCACGGCTCACCGCGCCGCTGTCGCGTCAGGCGTTTTGACGCGACCACAGTCTAGTCCCCTCAGCTGTCAGCGCAAGCTGACCAGCTGACGGGCGATCACCGATCGGTATACCGCCTCCACCTGTTCGGCTACCCTCGGCCAGGGATAGCGGGCCTGTGCCTGACTCATCCCGGCCACCGCGTAGGCGTACCGCCGGGGCTCGACGGTCAGCAGCTCGCGGATGGCCTTGGCCAGGCCGTCGACGTCGCCGGGCGCCACCAGCAGCCCGGACACCCCGTGCGCCACCGAGTCCGCGAGACCGCCGACGGCGTACGCCACAACCGGTGTGCCGCAAGCCATCGCCTCCAGCGGAGTCATCCCGAACGTCTCGTACGCCGGCGTGCAGGCGAGCAGATCGTGCGACCGATACAGCTCCGGCATCCGATCGTTGGGTACGCCGCCGAGCAGCTCGACCCGGTCCGCCACGCCGAGCCCCTCGGCCGTCTCGACGAGCCGCCGCGCGACGGGGTCCTCCCGCAGCCGCTCCTTCGCCGGCCCGCCCGCGATCGTCAGGTACGCCCCCGGAACCCGGCGAAGCGCCTTGATCAGGTCGAGAAAGCCCTTTCGGGGGACCATCCGCCCGACCGACAGGATTCGGGGCGTTTCCTCCGGTGACCGCAACCGGGGGCCGCCGGGGCCGGGCCGGAACCGGTCGAGATCGACGCCCGAGGGGACGACCGCGATCTGCCCCCGCCCGAGCCCGATCTTCAGCAGCTCACCGACCTCGTCGGCGGACTGGGCGATGACCCGGTCGGCGCGGTGGGCGACCAGGGGCTCCAGCTCCTCACGTTCGATCGGACTGGTGTCGGCGAGCCCCGGCAGCCGCCGCTTGACGGTGCCCAGCGCGTGAAACGTGGTGACCAGCGGGAGCCGGCCTTCTTCGGGGGCACCCGCCCCGGCTCGCATGGCGGCCACTCCGCTCATCCAGTAGTGCGAGTGCACGACGTCCGGTGGGGCCCCGGTCCAGCGCGCGGCCAGCCATTCGCCGAACTCGGTCATGTACGGCAGAAGATCGTCGCGGGGCACCGGATGCGGCGGTCCGGCCGGAACGTGCACCACCCGGAACCCGCCGGCCTCCACCGTCTCCGGTGGCTCCGGATCGTCCCGGCGGGTGAAGACCTCGACCTCGTGGCCCCGGCGGGCCAGCGCGGTGGCCAGCGCGGCCACATGGATGTTCTGCCCACCGGCGTCCACCCCGCCGAGCTGGGCGAGCGGGCTCGCGTGCTCCGAGACCAGGGCAACGCGCAAGGCACGCGGCCCCGATCGGGTCGAGATCGGCATGTTCGGCGGCGTACCCCGGTCCTCGGGGCATAAACCCCGACACGCCCGGGTACGCCCGGATCTGTGACCGAAGGCCTGGCAGCTCCGGACCCGTTCGACGCATCCGAACCGCCCGTGCTCAGCGGCGTACGCGGAGTCGTGACCTTGGTTGAGGGGACCACGTTCTGCATCAGCGAAGCGACCGGCGACATCGTCGGCAACGGCCTGCAAGGGCTCTACTTCCGCGACGCCCGGATCTTGTCGAGGTGGCAACTTCGGCTCGACGGGCAGGCTCCGCAGCCGTTGTCGGTGGTCGACAGCGACGCCTTCACCGCCCGGTTCATCGGCCGCCGTCCCGCCGTGCCGGGCAAGCACGACAGCACCATGCTGGTGGATCGCCAGCGCTGGCTCGGCCGGGGCATGCGTGAGGTGATCACCCTGACCAACGTCGCGCGGGAGGCCACCGCCGTCGGCGTCGAGCTGCAGGTCGACACCGACTTCGCCGACCTGTTCGCCGTCAAGGAAGGCCGCCCCGGCGCGCCCTCTCCGCGTACCACTAGATCTGGCATGGAGCTGTTCTTCAGCCGCGAGGACGGGTCGCGCGGCCTGTTGGTGCACGCGGCCGGCGAGCCGACGGTGAGCGCCGCGGGCCTGGTGTGGCAGGTGGTCATCCCACCGCGGGAGAGCTGGACGGTGGAGCTGATCGCGCAGCCGGTGGTCGCGAACTGCCGGATCGAGCCGCGCTTTCGCGACCTGCCGGCCGAGCAGGACGAGCCGGGCTGGCGCGACCGCGCCACCGAGCTGCGAGTCGATCATCCGGGGCTGGCTCGGATCCTCCGGCGGACGGTGCACGACCTGGAAGCGCTGCGCATGATCGACCAGGACGAGCCGCAACGGATCTACGTGGCCGCCGGAGCACCCTGGTTCATGACCCTGTTCGGCCGCGACAGCCTGCTGACCAGCTGGATGACGCTGCCGCTCGACCCGACCCTGGCGGTCGGCACGCTGCAGACGCTCGCCGCCCTCCAGGGCACCCAACATGATCCGCGCACCGAGGAGCAACCCGGACGCATCCTGCACGAGATGCGGCTCGGGCCGCAGAACGTCGAGACGCTCGGCGGCATGAACTACTACGGCACGGTCGACGCGACGCCGCTGTTCGTCGCGCTGCTGGGCGAGGTCTGGCGGTGGGGCGCCGCGGAGAGCACGGTCCGCGCGCTGCTCCCGGCGGCCGACGCGGCACTGTCCTGGATGGAGCGGCACGGCGACCGGGACGGCGACGGCTTCCTCGAATATCAGCGCGCCACCGATCGCGGCCTGGAGAACCAGGGGTGGAAGGACAGCTGGGACGGCATCAACGACGCCACCGGCCGGCTCGCCGAGCCGCCGATCGCGCTCGCGGAGGCGCAGGGGTACGCGTACGCGGCGTGGCTGGCGCGAGCCGAGCTGGCCGAGGCGGTCGGCGAACGGGCCACCGCGTCGGCCTGCCGAGCCAAGGCGGAGAAGCTGCAGCAGCTGTTCACCGAGCGGTTCTGGCTGCCCGAGGACGGGTTCTACGCGATCGCCCTGGACGGGCACAAACGCCCGGTCGACTCGATCACCAGCAACCCGGCGCACTGCCTGTGGAGCGGCATCGTGCCGGACGAGCACGCCGAGCGCATCGTGTCCGGCCTGGCCGAGCTGGACTCCGGCTTCGGGCTGCGGACGCTGTCGGAGCGCATGGGGGCGTACAACCCGATGAGCTATCACAACGGTTCGATCTGGCCGCACGACACCGCGATCGCGGTCGCCGGCCTCATGCGGTACGCCCACATCCCGGGCGCCGTCACGCTGGCGCACCGGCTCGCCGACGGCCTCGTCCGGGCCGGCCAGGCGTTCGGCGGACGGCTGCCGGAGTTGTTCTGCGGGTTCTCCGCCGACGCCTTCAGCCCGCCGATCCCCTACCCGACCTCGTGCTCGCCGCAGGCGTGGGCGAGTGCGGCTCCCCTGCTGCTGGTGCGCTCGTTCCTCGGCCTGGACCCGGACGTGCCGAACCGGCGGCTGCGCCTGGCCCCGGCGTTGCCGCCGTCCTGGGGCCGGGTCAGCCTGGGGCGGTTGCGCCTCGGCGACTACAACCTACGAGTGGGCGCCTCGGCGAGCGGAGCGCACATCAGCGGACTGCCTCGCGAGTGGACGGTGGTCCGGTCGTGAGGTCAGCGCGTCTGCGGTGACAGCATCGTCGCGACTCCGGTGACCTCCAGCACCCGGGCCACCCAGTGCCGCGCGCCCCGGACCGACAGCTGCAGTCCGGCTTGCCGGGCCGACCGGTACGCCTCGACGAGCGCGCGTACGCCGGTGGAGTCGATGAACGTGACGCCGGCCAGGTCGATGACGACATCGCGTCGTTCCTCGGTCGCCGAGTGCAGTTCGTCGGCCAGTTGGGCGACGGTGGTCAGGTCGACGTCACCCCGGACGATCACCGCGGTGGCGTCCGGTTCCGACTTTCGTTCTACCGCGAAATCCAGGTCATCCATACGCATCGCCGCAATCGGCGCAGTTCCGTTTCTTCTAGAGGCGCATAGTCTCGACCGAACTTACCCGCTTGCGCCGGGAAGCGGGAGCCGGAACCGCCGGAACCGCACGAACCGCAGTCCCGTATGCGCAGATCTCGTTCCAGACCTCGGTCACCTGCCGGTGGTCCATCCGCATCGCGATCACGGCGTTCGCCCCGATCTGACGGGCGTGGTACGCCATCATCTCGATCGCCTCCTCCCGGCATCGCCGCATGAGGTCCATGCGTTCGGTGTTGGAGACCCCTTGCCCATCCGCCAGCGATCGCATGCCTTCCAGGTACGGGCTGATCGAATGCGGGGATACCCCGACGACGGCGCCCAGAATCGTCTCGACCTCGTATCCGGCGATCCACTCGGTCGTCACGACGACGATTCCGGATCGCATCCCAGCCACTTCCATCGCCAAACCTGCCCATCGCCCCGGGGACGCTTACGAACTGCGGAAAAGCACCGCTCTAGGGAAAAACGGCCAATACCCACCGGCGGCTGACGCAAACCGCCCGAGTGAGTGACGCCCCCGCTACGCGTACCACCCCGTTCGGGTGACCGTCGTTCGGCGTTTCCAGCGCGACACGCCGTGACAGACATGGGTCCAATTCGCAATAGGGGCAATTTGCATACCGGCGTTTTACCTGGGTATGGACGCGGTCGTGGAATCGCTCAGCATAGTGATGGTCGCGCCGCCCTATTTCGATCTACCGCCCGCCGGATACGGCGGGATCGAGGCGGTCGTGGCCGATCTGACGGACGGCCTGATGGCCGCCGGACACAAGGTGACACTGGTCGGCGCGGGGCGGAACGGCACACTCGGGGAACTGATCCCCGTCTGGCCGGGCACGCTCGGCGACCGGCTCGGGGATTCGGCGGTCGAGGTGGAGATCGCGCTGATGACCCGCCGGGCCGTGCAGAAACTGATCGCCCGCCGGGCGGTCGACGTGGTGCATGACCACACCTTCTCGGGCCCGCTCAACGGGGCGATCTACGCCGACCTCGGCGTACCGGCGCTGACCACGGTGCACGGTCCGGCCCACGAGCAGAACCGCCGGTTCTACCGGGCACTGGGCACCGACGTGGGGCTGATCTCCATCAGCGGTCAGCAACGGCGGCTCGCTCCCGAGCTGAACTGGGTCGGCACGGTCTACAACGGACTACGCCCGAACGACTGGCCGTACTCCGAGCGCAAACAGGACTACGCGCTCTTCCTCGGCCGCTATCACCCGACCAAGGGCGCGCACCTCGCGATCGAGGCCGCGCACCGGGCCGGCCTGCCGCTCATCATGGCGGGCAAGAAGATGGAGGCCGTCGAGAAGGAGTACTTCGAGGAGGTCATCGAGCCGATGCTGGGCCCGGACGACGTCGCCATGGGCGTCGCCGACGCCGCACAGAAGCGGGAACTGCTGGTCAACGCCCGTTGCCTGCTGTTCCCCATCACCTGGCAGGAGCCGTTCGGCATGGTGATGATCGAGTCCATGGTCTGCGGCACGCCAGTCGTCGCGCTCCGCTCCGGGTCGGTTCCCGAAGTCGTGGAGCACGGCGTCACCGGCCTCATCTGCGAGGAGCCGGACGAACTGCCCGAGGCGTTGCACGACGTGACCCGGATCGACCCGGCCGCCTGCCGCCGCCGGGTGTCGGAGATGTTCAGCGCCAAGGCGATGGCCCGCGGGTACGCGCAGGTGTACCAGCAGGCGGTGGAGTCGGCCAACCGGCTCGCCCTCGTCTGACGTTCCCTTGATGCACGCGGCCCGCGGAGGTGCACACCGCGGGCCGCGTTCTGTGTCGCTGTGGTGTCGGTGAAGTCAGCAGGTCTGGTCGATCGTGAACACGCTGTACGCCTGCCGGATGACCGGGTGGGCCACATTCCGCACGCGTACGCCGCCCGGGGTCACTCCGCGTTCCACGCCGGCGTGGGCATGCCCGTGAACGGCCAGCTGGGTCGGCACCGCGTCGATCGCCTCCGCCAGCAGGTAGGAGCCGAGGAACGGGTAGATCTCCAGCGGTTCGCCCTGCAGCGTGTCCGGCACGGGCGAATAGTGCGTCAGCGCTACGCGTACGTCGCATTCGAGCGACTCCAGCGCCTTCGTGAGCAAGCTGGCACTGAACTCCGTATGCCGTACGAAGTCCTTCATCTCCGGTTCACCGAACGCCGTCGCGCACCGACCGGCGAAGCCGCCGCCGAAGCCCTTGGCCCCGGCGACGCCCAGCCGCCCGTTCTGGGTGTCGACGACGGTCGCCTCCCCCTCCAGCACGGTCAGCCCGGCGGCCTGCAGAATCCCCGTGACATCAGTGACCCGGTCGCTGTGGTAGTCGTGGTTGCCCAGGACGGCCACCACTGGCACATCCAGCCCGCCGAACTCCTGGGCCACGCACTCGGCCTCCTCGGGCGTACCGTGCCGGGTCAGGTCGCCCGCGAGCAGCAGGACGTCGGCATGCTCGGCCACATCGTCCAACGCCGGCCGGAACCGGCCCACGACGTCCTTGTCGATGTGCACGTCACCGACCGCTCCAACTCGTACGCGTCCCATCAGTGCCGATCCTCACTGGTCGCGCCCGCGACCGGGCGGCCGGTCAGTTCCTCCGATTCCTGCGGCTTGTGCACCCGCGGCACGGTCAGCTCGTTGCGGATGGTCAGCTCCGGAAAGGCCTCGGCGATCCGCAGCTCGGCCTCGCGGCACCGCTCCTCGCTTTCCACCTCGCCGCGCAGCACAAGCACGTCGTCCCGCCGGACGGCGTCGATGCCCAGCTCGCCACCGTCCTCGGCGAGCAGGCGTTGCACCTGGGCCAGCAGATATTCGTCCTTCATCAGGCGTCTCCCGTCTCCAACTGCGGCGGGGTGATCTCCAGCAGCTCCGCCAGGCGGATGAAGGCCGCCGCGTACGGGGACTCCTTGGTCTCCCGGCGTACGCGGCTCCAGTCGATCCGCTCGCGCAGCGAGCGGGCCAGCGGCAGCCCCTTGGAGTAGTCGCAGTAGTGCTCGTTGAAGGTCAGCAGCTTGTGCACCATCAGCGTGGTCGGCGAGAGCACCGGCATGCTGAGCGCGGCGACCTTCATCACGGTCGAGTCGGCGAGGGTGTCGTCGTCGACCTCACGGTCGACCGGGCGGTGGATCAGGTCGACCAGAGTGCCCTCGTGGTACGCCTTGACCAGCCAGTCCTCCGGGGGACGGTGGGTCTTCAGACCGGCGGCCGTCATCGCCTCCAGGGACCGGTCGACGTCCTCCGCCTTGATCAGGAAATCGACGTCATGATCGCTGGACGCGCCACCGTGTGCGTAGACGGCGTACCCCCCGGCCAGCACGAACGGGATCTCCGCGCTCTTGAGCACGCTCGCCGCCACTTTCAGGGCCTCGATCAGCACCTCGTCTTCGGCTCTGGTCACATCGGCTCGCATACCCTCATCACCGGCGGGGTACACGCGGCAGCACCAGCGACCGCCGACCAGCACCGTGAGCGCCGGTGAGCGCCGGTGAGCGCCGCTGTGCGCCGGTGAGCGCCGCCGTGCGAGCGAAGGGGCCGGCGCTCCGAAGAGCACCGGCCCCTGATCGACCTCCCCAGGTCGGTCTTCAGCGGCGGGTCAGGCCACGGCCGCCTCGGTCGGCGTGACCGAGCCCTGTGGCTCGTCCTCGTCGACGAAGTAGTCCGGCTTCGCAGTGCCGTCGGGGCCGTCTGCGACCTTGACCGCCCGCAGCAGGAGCGTGCCGAGGGCCGCGACCACGAGGTTGGTCACGACCGCGACGAGCCCCGCGTAGATCGTCATCTTCGTGTCGAAGCCGAGCTTCGACAGCGGGAAGGCCGACCCCGCGAAGTGCGCTCGAGTGGCGTTGCTGACGTTGTACAACATCCACATGCCGAACGCCATGCCGGCGACCCAGCCCGCGATCAGTGCTCCCTTGTGGAACCACCGGGTGAACAGTCCGATCGCGACGGACGGCAGGGTCTGCAGGATGATCACGCCGCCGATGAGCTGGAGGTCGATGGAGAACTGCGGGTCCAGCAGGATGATGCAGAGCAAGGCGCCGACCTTGACCACCAGTGAGGTGATCTTGCTGACCTTGGCCTCCTGCGCCGGCGTGGCCTCCTTGTTGAGGTACTCCTTGTAGATGTTGCGGGTGAACAAGTTCGCCGCGGCGATCGACATGATGGCCGCGGGGACGAGCGCACCGATGCCGATCGCGGCGAACGCCACGCCCGCGAACCAGGCCGGGAACTGGCCCTGGAACAGCAACGGCACGACGGTGTTCGTGTCCGGCGTCTTCGTCCCCGGCAACGGCGTCACCTTGGCGGCGATCGCGGCGAACCCGAGCAACGCCAGCAACCCGAGCAGCAGCGAGTATGCCGGCAGCGCCGACATGTTCCGCTTGATCACGTTTCGGTTCTTCGACGCCAGCACCCCGGTCACCGAGTGCGGGTAGAGGAACAACGCCAACGCCGAACCCAGCGCGAGGCTGATGTACTGCAACTGGTTGTTCGCGTTCAGCAGGATGCCGTCGGCCGGGTTGGCCGAAGCCTGGAACTTCGCGTCAGCGGCCGAGAAGATGCCGTCCCACCCGCCGAGCTTGGTCGGCAGGATGATGATCGCGGCGAGGATCACGACGTAGATCAGCGAGTCCTTGACGAAGGCGATCAGCGCCGGCGCCCGCAGACCCGACTGATACGTGTACGCCGCCAGGATGGCGAACGCGATGATGATCGGCAGATGGCGGGCGATCGTCGAGTCGCCGGTGAGGCCGATCGTCTTGAGCACCGCCTCGATGCCGACCAGCTGAAGCGCGATGTACGGCATGGTGGCCACGATGCCGGTGATCGCCACGAGCAGCGCCAACGTCGGGGAGCCGAACCGCACCCGGACGAAGTCGGCCGGGGTGACCAGGCGGTGTTTGTGCGAGACCGACCAGAGCCGAATCAGGATCAGGAAGAAGATCGGATACAGAATGATGGTGTACGGGACGGCGTAGAAGCCGAGCGCGCCCGCTCCGAAGACGAGGGCCGGGACCGCGACGAAGGTGTACGCCGTGTACAGGTCACCCCCGATGAGGAACCAGGTGATCCAGGAGCCGAAGTTGCGCCCGCCGAGGCCCCATTCGTCGAGGTGTTCCATGGTGGTCGGGCGGCGCCAGCGGGCGGCGACGAAGCCCATCGCGCTGACGGCGATGAACAGCACCGCGAAGACGACCAACTCCACCACGTGGACGTTCTTCCACATCAGCGATCACCTTCCGAGGCCGCGCGCCGCCGCTTCGTCATCTGGTAGACGACGGTGGTAGTGGTCACCCCGAGCACGATGAAAGCGAGCTGGAGCCAGTAGAACAGCGGGAAACCGAAGAGCTTCGGCTCGACCGCGTTGAACAGAGCGGGAATGAGCGGCACCACGATCGGGATGATCAGCAGCCAGTTCCAGGGGCTGCGATCGCCGGCCGGATCGGGTGTGGACCGGGCAGGTTCACCCATGGAGCGCCTCCTTGGAATCGCGGGTCGCGCGAAGGAGACCAGATCTTGAGAGGGGCCGACAGTCGCGCGTACGCCGCTGAGCGCCGAACGGTCACCCCGCTGCGCCGAACGGTTGTCAGCGGTGTGCGTACGCCACGTAACCGTGTGTGGTGAGCGTCCAGTCCTTGGGGACGATCTTGCGGCAGACGGTCAGGTCACCGGTGCAGACGATGGCGTCGACGTCGGCCGGGCGGGCCGGCGGTCGCTTCGGGATCACCGACTGCAGCGCCACGAACTCGCGTCCGGGCAGCAGGACCCACCACGGGTATTCCCAGTTGTCGTTCTGCTGAACCAGCCCGATCCGCTGCGCTCCGGACGCCTCGATCTGGTCGCGCGCCCACAGGAAGTCTCCCGTCCACTGCGGACGGCGCAGGAATCGCGTGTCGACCGGGCTCGTCGTGAACAGCGACCCCTTCCCGACCAGACGCCGCGGGAAGCCGTACCCCACGGCCAGGGTCGCGGACAACGCGGCCACGACGACGGTCACGACCACGAAGCGCGCGGGAAAGCGCCGCGCCAGCGCCTTGTCGAGCCACAGGCCCGCGATCGGCGCCGCCAGGACCAGCGCGAAGACGATCAGGCGATTGCCCCAGGGCTGCCATTTCACGGTCGCGGCATAGAGGAACCCCGCGATCGCGACCACCAGGACATACGCCCGGAGCAGCCCGGCGGATTCGGTGAAGCGACGGGGCCGGATCGCGCAGAAGAGCAGCCCGAGCAGCGCCAGCGTGCCCTGGATGGGCAGCGAGACCCGGTCCTCGTCGGGATACCAGGCGACGACCGGGAAGTGGGTGACGCCGAACGTGATGTCCCGATCCTGCGGATCGACGCCGACGGCCCGGGAGATCCCCTCGATCGCCGACGCGACCGCGTGGCTGAGCGGCGGGATGGGCGTGTCCAACGCGGTCTGGCCGATGCGCAGCCCGTTGACCAGGATCGCCGCCGGGTCGTGCCGCTGCATCGGGACGGAGTCGGTCAGCCGGGACGAGCCGAGCGGGCTGCCGAACTCCTGGTAGTTCCGGTAGTAGAAGGGCGCGCAGAGCATGGCCGCGACGGCGAGGACGGCCACCGACGTCCCGGCGACGCGGGCGAGGCCGCGTACCTTGGCGAGGCGGAGTTGGGCGAGTCCCCAGAGGACGAGCATCGGCGCGGTGCCCAGCAGGCCCGTCGCCTTCGTGACGGCGGCCAGCCCGAAGCCCAGCCCGATCCACGCCGCCGTACGCAGAGTCGCCTTGCGGTTGGCGTCGTCGAGCACGAGCGTCGCCACCGAGACGACCCAGCCCGCGACGATCAGGTCGACCTGCGTACTGCTCGCCTGGAGGGTCACCATCGGCGTGGTCGCGACGACGAACGCGGTCAGGAGTTGAGCGCGACGGCCGCCGCCGAACTGAGCCACGATCCGGGACGCGGCGAAGACGCACAACGCCCCGGCGCTCCACTGCACGAGGTTGTAGAGGGCGTCCCCGCCGGTCAGCAGACGCAGATGGGCCAGCAGGTACTCCGCGCCCGGAGCGAGACTGATCTGTCGCTGGATCGCCGTCGGGTACGCCTGCAGGTTGCCGTCGGCGACCCAGTGCTCGATCCGGGACAGGTGATAGGTCTGCGAGTCGAAGTTGTTCGGCTCGGCCAGAATCGCCATGACCAGCTCGGTCAGCAGCAGTCCGCCGATGACCACGACGAGCAGACGCTCCATTGTGGTCGCCGCGGACCACCACGCGCGAGCCGTGGACCACCGGCGCGCGGGCTGCATCACAGGCCGGCCCCGGCGCACCCACCAGCCGAGGAACCCGGCGAGGAAGAGCAGCCACACGAACGCGATCGACCAGCGGTTCAGCGCGTCGAAGGCACTCAGCACCTCCAAGGTGACCACGGCGTACGCCCCGAGGAGCAGGGCGGCGTGGACGGCCCGAAGGCGAAGCGGCGCAACGGTCTCCCCTGTCACGCAGGGAAGTGAATCACGCTTCCCTGGGCGGTAGGTGACCGGTCTCGTTCACCGAACGCACTGCCACCCCGCCGTCCGGGTAGAGGTCCACCACGCTGATCCCAGCCGGATCCAAATACAGCCGATAGAGGAAGGCGTCCCCGGCCGCGAGCGCGTCCCGGAGGATCAGCTTGATCGGCGAGACGTGCGAGACGACGGCCACCGTCTGTCCAGTGTGCTTCTGGCGTACCTCGGCGACGGCGCGGCGCACCCGGTGGGCGACCCGCTGGAAGGACTCCCCGCCCGGCGGGGCGACGGCGGTGGACTTCAGCCACGCCTGCATCGCCGCCGGATCCCGCTCCCGGGCCTCGGCGAAGGTCAGCGCCTCCCACTGTCCGAAGTCGACCTCGATCAGGTCCGGCATCACCTCGACCGGGATCTCCGCGTCAGCCATCTCCGCGATGTACGCGGCGGTCTGCGTACACCTCTGGAGTGGCGAGGAGACCACGGCCGAGAGCGGGCCGAGTGCCCGGAGGCGGACGGCGGCCGCCCGGGCCTGGGCCTCGCCCACCGGTGCGAGCGGCACGTCGCCGCGACCGCTGTAGCGCTTCTCGGCGGTCAGCGGGGTTTCGCCGTGCCGGACGAGGATGAGCCGGGTCGGCGGATCCTCGCGCGGCTCCCAGCTCTGCTCGGTCGCCGCCTCGGTGAGCTCGGTCTGCGTCGCGGCGTCCATCGCCTGGTTGGCGAGCCGGTCGGCGTGCTGGTTGCGTTCGCGCGGGATCCACTGGTAGCGGACGGACGCGAAGCCACGGACCAGGTCGGCCGCCTGCGCCGCGAGCGGGCGCAGCCCGGGATGCTTGATCTGCCAGCGTCCGGCCATCTGCTCGATGACGAGCTTGCTGTCCATCCGGACGTCGACCTCGGTCGCGCCCAGCTCGGCCGCCGCCGTCAGGCCCGCGATGAGCCCGGCGTATTCGGCCGCGTTGTTGGTCGCGATCCCGAGCGACGCCGACCGTTCCGCGAGCACCGCTCCGGTCCCCGCGTCGCGGACGACCGCACCGTAGCCCGCCGGGCCCGGATTGCCCCGGGACCCGCCGTCGGCCTCGACGATGACCTTCACAGCCCGCTCTCGCTGGTCCGCACCATGATCCGGCGGCACTCCTCGCAGCGCACCACCTCATCCGGCGGCGCCGACTTCACCCGTACGCGGTCCGCCCCGGCCAGCTCGATCCGGCAGCCGCCGCAGCGGCCGTGCTGGACGAGGGCCGCGCCGAGACCACCGGAGACTTCCCGGATCTTGTCGTAGAGCGTGACCAGATCGGCCGGAAGATCGGCGGCGAGCGGCTTGCGGGCCGCCGCCTTCCACTCCGCCTCCTTGGCGATCTCGGCCACCGCCTCGTCCCGCTTCGTCTCGGTCGCCGCGCGGTCCTGCCTGGCCTGGGCGAGCCGTTGCTCAACGCCGTCGAGCGTGCTCTGCGCCTGCTCCCGGCGTTCCATCAGCTCGATCTCGACGTCCTCGAGATCCGACTGGCGACGCTTCAGCGCCGTGATCTCGTGCTCGATCGCGGTCAGCTCCCGCGCCGGCAGCCGGCCGTCGTCGAGCCGCTGCTGATCCTTGGTCAGCCGCTGGCGTACGGTGTCGACCTCGCGCTCCTGCTTGCTGATGTCCCGATCGAGGTCGTCGACGTCCACCTGGGCCCGCACCCGCTCGTCCGACAACGACGAGATCTCCCGGGCCAGCCGGTCCAGCTCGGCCAATTCCGGCAGCGTCTTACGCCGGTGCGCGAGCTGGGCCAGGGTCGTGTCGATGGCCTGCAGGTCGAGCAGGCGGCGCTGGTCTTCCGGGTCGGCCTTCATACGTTCCCTCTCTTCGCCTGCTTGTCGCGCTCTGGTGCGCCGATCATGAACTTATCGCCATGATCGGCCGGTGTGTCGTGTCCGCAGCGCCATGATCAACCACGTGGCTCACTGATCAATTCTCCGCCGGAGGCGTACAGGTTCCACGGGTCGGTCCGGATCTGGGAGACGATCGTCTCAATACCGAAGGCGTTCCGCAGCAACCCGGCCACCCGGGGCAGCCACGGCCACTCGGTCGCCCAATGGGCCGCCTCGACGATCGCCGGGCCGCCGGCGGCGATGTGCTCGCTCGCGTAGTGGTGCTTCACGTCGGAGGTGACGACCGCGTCGGCCCCCTTCGCGACGGCGTCGGCGAGGTGCTCGGCGCCCGAACCCGAGCTGACCGCGAGCCGAGTGATCACCCGATCCGGATCGCCGGCGGCGCGTACGCCCCACGCGGTCACCGGCAGCACCTGGGCCGTCCGCTGGGTCAGCTCGCGCAGCGACAACGGTGCCGGGAGCGTGCCGACCCGGCCGATGCCCTCCGGCGTCATGAGCTCCCGGTCGGTCAGCCCGAACAGGTCGGCGAGTGCCTCGTTCACCCCGTCGGGCGCCACATCGGCGTTGGTGTGTGCCACGTGCAGCGCGACGCCGCCGCGGATCAGGTCGTGCACGATGCGACCGGCGTACGTGGTCGGCGCGACGGAGGAGACGCCCCGGAAGAGCAGCGGATGATGCGACACGATGAGCTGTACGCCCAGGTCGAGCGCCTGCTGAGCGGTTTCCGGCACGACGTCGACGACGCAGAGCACCCGCTCGACGACGGCCGTCGGCTCGCCGAGCACCAGACCGACTCGATCCCAGCTCGCGGCGGTCACGGGCGGATACCACCCGTCCAGCGCGGCGATCACCGCGCCGACCGTCGGCGGTCCCGCCGCAGCGGCCGTCGCCCTACCGGCTGGATCAGGGTTCTGGGTCGAATCTTGGCCCAAGATTCGACCGGGAACCGTGATCTCGCGGTCGGCGGCGTCGCTGGGCGACCCGTTTTCGGGACTCATCCGGATGACGCTACCCGAGCAGCCCGGTGACGTCGGCCAGGCGGTGGGCGAAACCCCACTCGTTGTCGTACCAGGCCACGACCTTCACCGTGTCGCCGACGACGGTGGTGAACTGCCCGTCGACGATGCTCGACTCGGCCGCCCCGACGATGTCGGAGGAGACCACCGGCTCCTCGGTGTAGCCGAGGACGCCCTTGAAGTGCCCGGCCGCGGCGGCGGCGAGGGCGGCGTTGACCATCTCCGCCGAGGGCGCGTTCGGCATGCGTACGACGAGGTCGGCGAGGCAGCCGATGATCGCGGGCACCCGGACGTGGAGCCCGTCGAGCCGGCCGGCGATCTCCGGAACGGCCAGTCCCATGGCGTGCAGACTCCCCGGCTTGAGCGGCACCGGGATCAGGTTGGCGGCCGCCGCCCGGCCCATCCGCGGGTTCCAGTGCGGCGAGTCCAGCAGCGCGCTCTTGGTCGCGTCGTACGCGTGGACGGTGGTCAGCGTGCCTTCCTTCAGCTCGCCGAGATGACGCAGGACGGCGAGGATCGGGACGACGGCGCTGCTCGTGCAGCAGGCGGGCGACACGATCCGGTGCCGATCGCGGTCGAAGCCCTCCTCGTTGACTCCCATGAGGACGGTCGCGTCAGCGTCCACAGTGGCCGTCGAGACGAGCACCCGACCGGCGCCGGCGCGCAGGTGCGCGGCGGCGAGATCGGCCGAGTAGAACTGCCCGGTCGCCTCGAGGACGACGTCGACGCCGAGGTCGCCCCAGGGCACCCGGTCGGGCTCCGCCTCCTGGTACGCCGCCATCGGCAGTCCGTCGACCATGACGGCGCGGGGCGTACTGGTGATGTCGGCCGGGAGCCGGCCCCGGACGGAGTCGTATTTCATGAGGTACGCCAGGTTGGCGGCGGGCGCGATGTCGTTGATCGCGACCACGTCCAGCTCGGGCCGGGACAGACTCACACGCCAGAAGGTTCGCCCGATGCGGCCCATGCCGTTGATGCCGACCCTGACCGCCACCAGATCGTCCCCCTTGGAGTGTCGACGCCGGCGTTAACGCTCAGCGACCCCACAGTATCCGAGAGGGATCGTCGCAGACTAGGCCACATCAAGGCGTTTGCGGATCTCGCTCAGCGCGAGGTCCCACGGCATCGCCTCGAAATGCGCCTCCCCCTCACCAGGGCGGAAGGCGGGCAGGACGTCTTGTCCCCAGAGGACGGTCACGCCCCAGCCGCGGAGCCGGTCGAGCGCCTCGGCGAACGCCGGGTGCCCGGCCATGCCGGAGTTCGTGAAGGGCACGGCGACGATCGGCAGACCGCGGCCGAGCCCTTCGCAGAGCAGCCCGAGGGCGAGGGTGTCGGCGATGCCGGCCGCCCACTTCGCGATGGTGTTGGCCGTCGCGGGCGCGACGATCATCGCGTCGGCGGCCGGGAGCAGGTCCGGCTCACCGGGGTTCTTGAAGGTGCTGCGGACGGCGTATCCGGTCTGCTCGGCGAGCGCCGGCACGTCGATGAACTTGCGACCGTCCGGGGTCGCGACGACACAGACCTCCCAGCCGATCTCCTGCGCGCCGGTGACGAGGCGTGCCACGTCCCGTGCGGCGGGCGAGCCGCACGTGACTACATATAGGACGGTCAAACGCCGACTCCCATGTGCTCGGCCAGTTCCGCGATGGGCGCCGTCGGGGTGCCCTTGGTGCGGCGGAGGACGTCCGAGAGTACCTCGTGCGCGATGGGCCGGCAGCGGATCTCGGCCGCCGCGAGACGATCACCCTCCAGCAGCATCTCCCCCGCCCGGTCGACGTCGCCGACCTGGGCGAAGCCACGAGCCATGTCGAGGTAGTGATGCGCACGCCGTTCCGGCATCAGCGTCGTGAACGACGACGTCGGAATGCTCTGCTCGTGCACGTTGACCGCGAGGCCGCCCTCGCCGAGTTCGACGCTGGCCGCCGCCCGGTGCAGCAGCACGTTCGTGGGACCGAAGCAGCTCCAGTAGTGGTTCTGATCCTCGCCGACCGCCTGACCGGCGTCGGCCGCCCCGTCGAGCAGGTCGCGCATCGTCGCGCTGTCGCCGATCCGGGCGGCTGCCATCGCGCCCTGGAGCAGCAGCATGCCGTAGACGGAAAGCTGTTCGGGGGTGGTGTCGCCACCGCCACCGGGAGCGAGACGGTTCGCCACGTTGACGTTGATCTCCAACGCCGGGCGCGCCCGCCCGAGCGCCAGCAAGGCCGAGCCCACCCGATAGGTCGCGGTGCCCGCGAGCAACGGATCGCCGGCCCGCTGCGCCACGGCGATCGACCGGTCGGCGGCCAGCCAGGCCAGCTCCAGCTCGCCGAGCTTGCGGAGCACCGACGAGGAGATCTGGTAGACCTGCCCGAGCAGCTTCGCCACATCGCGCGCCTGGTCCGTCGTCGCGTACGCGGTGTCGGCGGCCTGCGCGTCCCGCAGCAGCTTCGGCAGACTCCGGGCCAGTACGCCGTAACGCGCGTGCTGGAAGGTCAGCCAGGCGTGGTTCACCGCCTTGTGCATCTCCGCGACGGGCGGCGGTTCGGCGGCGGGCGAGAAGAACGCGCTGAACGCGTCGTAACGCTCCAACGCGGCGCGGATCTCGGCGACCTCGACGGCGTCGACGCAGTTGACCGACTCGGGCCGGCGCTCAGGTTCCTTGCCCAGCAACAGTTGCACGTCGACCTGAAGCACATCGGCGATCTCGTAGACCACGGAGAACTTGTCCAGCCGGCGTACGCCGCGCTCGACCTTGTCGACCCAACTCTTGGACTTGCCCAGGCGATCGGCGAAGACCTGCTGGGACATCTTCCGGCGGTTGCGCCAGTAGGCGACCCGTCTTCCTATCGGCAGCTCGTCCACGTGCTCGACCTCCCCGGGGCTAGTCGCACACCATGTGCGCTGAGGTTACCGCTCTCGCTCGTAATTTTCGATGCAAGTTGCACAAGCTGTTGCCTGGTCCAACGAGATGTACGCCGTACCGGTGACGCCGTACCGCACAGTGAAGTTCGACAATGCGGCAACTTCGGAAACACCAGGTGAAAGCGCAGCAGGTCAACGGATAGGGGGTTCGACGAGATGCACTGGGCCATCGACAGATGGGTGTCCCACTTCCGACTGCGGCGGGCTGCGATGCGCTTCGCGGAGGAGAACTGGACCGTCACTCCGGGGGCCTGGCTCGAACCCGCGGGCGACGAGGCGCCGTCCCGATTCGAATGTGGACGGCCGGGTTGTGTCACCAGTTCGTGCCACCCGGCGCTGGCCCACTGGGACGCCGACGCGACGACCGATCCGGCGCAGATCGAGGAGTGGTGGCAGGACGCGCCGTATTCGTTGCTGCTGGCCACCGGGCACGGCATCGAGGTGATCGAGGTTCCGGCGCTGCTCGGCGCGCGGGCCGTCTGCGGTCCGGTCACCGGGCCCGGCCGGCCGTCGGTCACCGGTTCGTTGCGCGGCCCCGTCGCCGTCACTCCCCAGGACCGCTGGATGTTCTTCGTGCGTACCGGCCGGGGGCGGACCGCACGGTTGCGCCCGGAACTGTCCTGCCGGGACGACGTCCTGTGCCATGCCGCCAATTCGTGGGTGCCGCTGCCGCCGACCCGCCTGCGCAGCGGCCCCGTCCGCTGGGAGGTCTCCCCGGACGACGTGGGCTGGCGGTTGCCGACCAGCGACCAGGCGCAGCAGGCGCTGATCGCGGCGATGGTGGCGTTGGACGCCTCGTTGCTGGACTCCCGGCACAGCCGGACGATCACGCCCGCGCCGCACGCTCCCGCGGCCACCGTGTACCCCATGACACTGCGGAGATCCGCACGGTCTACTGCGGACGCCGCTGTGGAAGTTCTACGCCGTGCCGCCTGAACGTCCGCGATGCCCTGCAGAATGTCCGATTGCGGGGGGTGTGCCAGTGTCCGGCCCCGTCTGCCGTCGTTGGTCGGGGTATCGAAGGAGTTTGACATGGCACACCACAGCACTCCCGCAAACCTAGGACTCCCCGGCCCCGACGTCGACACCCTGACGGGGGTCACCCGTTCGATGAGCTGGGCCGGAACCCGTCCCGCCGGATCCCGGCCGGTCGGATCCCGCCCGGCGGGCGCGCGGCCGACGTCGTCCCGTCCGCCGCGTCGCTGACTGCCGTCTCCCTGTCACCCTGCCGCCCGCCGAAAACAGATCAGGGATACGCCGGGCTTTCCGCGTATCCCTGAATCTGAGGTCTGGCTCAGAGAATGCGTGCCGACCAGCCGTAGGGGTCCGCGGCCCGGCCCCACTGGATGTCCAGGATGCGCTTGCGCAGTTCGGCGGTGACCGGCCCGGTGCCGCCGTCGGCGATGGTGAAGTCCCCGGCCTCGGACCGGATGGTGCCGATCGGCGTGACCACGGCCGCGGTGCCGCAGGCGAACGACTCCACCACGCGGCCGCTCAGCGCGCCGTCGCGCCACTCGTCCATGCTGATCGGCCGCTCCTCGATGACCCGGCCGTCGGCGCGCGCCAGCGTCATGAGCGAGTCACGCGTGATGCCCGGCAGGATGGTGCCGGTCAGCGGCGGCGTCACCAGCGTGCCGTCGTCGAGGACGAGGAAGACGTTCATGCCGCCCAGTTCGTCGACATACTTGCGCTCCACCGCGTCGAGGAAGACGACCTGGTCGCAGCCCTTCTCCGCCGCCTCGAGCATGGGCGCGAGCGAAGCGGCGTAGTTGCCGCCGCACTTGGCCGCGCCGGTGCCGCCGGGCGCGGCCCGGGTGTACTCACTGGAGACCCACAGCGAGACCGGCTTGACGCCGCCCGTGAAGTAAGCGCCGACCGGCGAGGCGATGACGCAGAAGATGTACTCCTTGGCCGGCCGCACGCCGAGGAACACCTCGCTGGCGATCTGGAACGGCCGCAGGTAGAGGCTGGCCTCCTCGGTGCCCGGGATCCAGTCGCGATCGATGGTGACGAGTTCGCGGATCGCGCCGAGGAACAACTCCGGCGGCAACGGCGCCATCGCCATCCGCTGGGCCGACTCGACGAACCGGGCGGCGTTGGCGTCGGCCCGGAACAGGCTCACGCCGCCGTCGGCGAGCTGATAGGCCTTGAGCCCTTCGAAGATCTCCTGCGCGTAATGGAGCACTGCCGTCGCGGGATCGAGCGGGAGGGGTCCGCGCGCCTCGACGCGTGCGTCGTACCAGCCCTTGCCCTCCGCGTACTTGATGGTCACCATGTGGTCGGTGAATACCCGGCCGAAGCCGGGGTTGGCCAGGAGCGCCTCGCGCTCCGCCCGCGCGACCGGGTGGGGGTTGGGGTGGATCTCGAACAGGTCTCCCATGGCGGCGTGCCCTCCATCTGATGCCACTGGGGTGACGCGGCCGCGCTGCGGGCGTCACCGTGGTCTGGCTGAAACTTACCTCTAACGGTCGTTCAACTGCAGACCCGGGCTGTGCCGGACAACGGGAGAATGCTCGTGCCCGGCCACGGCCGGGCCGTGGTTCTACTGCGCGCCTACTACGGCGCCGGCTACTCGGTCCCCGACCTCGGCGGTCACGACCGCGGTGCCGGTGCGCTGCGTGAGCTCCGCCGCCACCGCGGCGTTGATCTTCTGGGCCGCCTCGGGGTGACCGAGGTGGTCCAGGCACAGGGCCACCGACAGGATCGCGGCCACCGGGTCCGCGATGCCCTTGCCCGCGATGTCCGGCGCCGAGCCGTGCACCGGTTCGAACATCGAGGGGTACGCCGAAGGCGGGTTGATGCAGCCGCTGGCGGCGAGGCCGATGCCACCGGTGACGGCGGCGGCGATGTCGGTCAGGATGTCGCCGAACAGGTTGTCCGTGACGATCACGTCATAGCGCTGCGGATTCGTCACCATGAACATCGAAGCCGCGTCGACGTGCTGGTATTCAGTGGCGACGTCCGGATACTCCGCCTTGACCGCGTCGAAGGTACGCGCCCACAGCCCGCCGGCGTGGGTCAGCACGTTCGTCTTGTGCACCATCGTGACCTTGCGGCGCTCCCGCCGGGTCGCCCGCTCGAAGGCGTCGCGGATGACGCGCTCGACGCCGTGGCGGGTGTTCAGGCTCTCCTCGGTCGCCACCTCGGCCGGCGTGCCACGGTGCATGGAGCCGCCCGCGCCGGTGTAGAGACCCTCGGTCCCCTCCCGGACGACGACGAAGTCGATCTCGCCCGGCTTCACCCCGGCCAGCGGCCCGGCGGTGCCCGGCCACAGCCGGCTGGGCCGCAGGTTCACGTACTGGTCGAAGTCGAACCGGAGCTTCAGCAGCAGGCCGCGCTCCAGGACGCCCGGCGGCACACTGGGGTCGCCGACCGCGCCGAGCAGGATCGCGTCGTGCTGGGCCAGCTCCTCCTGGACGCTGGCCGGCAGCACCTCGCCGGTCCGGTGGTATCGTGCCGCGCCGAGATCGTATTCGGTGGTCTCGACGGAGGGCAGCAAGGCGCGCAGCACCTTGAGTCCCTCGGCGACCACCTCGGTCCCGATGCCGTCACCAGCCACGACTGCGATGCGCACGACGTCTCCACTCCGTTGGGTACGCTCGACTGTACGGGC
>JABFYB010000497.1 GCA_013361475.1 Hamadaea sp. | reverse complement strand
TCAACGCCCTCGACGTGTCCGGACTTCTTCGAGGCGCTCGTTGAGGATCTCCTCGAGCTCCTCGAGCGACCGGCGCTCCAGCAGCATGTCCCAGTGGGTACGCGGCGGCTTGACCTTCTTCTGCTCCGGCTCGGAGCCGTCGACCAGGCGGGCCACCGTGCCGTCGAACTTGCATTCCCAGGTGATGGGCACCTCGGCGTCGACGGCGAACGGCACCTCGAACTGGTGGCCGTTGGCGCACAAGTACTCACGGGTCTGACGCGGAGCCAGTTCGGTGTTGCGGTCCGACTCGTAGCTGACGGCGCCCAGTCGGCTTCCGCGCAGCATGCGCTCGCCCATATTCGGCTCACCCCTCGAGAAAAGTTTGCAAGGTCCCTGCTCAGTCCCGGTCACACGGTGCAACGACCGCGACTGTCTCAGAGATTCCCCCAAGGGTACCTGGCCCGCGAATCAGGTGACTGGCCTCACCCGGGCCTGGAGATCCGTTATGGTCCATTTTAGGGCTGTTTGATGGTGAAATCGGAGGTCTGGGATGTCAATCACTGAGCCGGTCCCCGCAGAGGACGTGGACCGATCCTTCTTCGGACATCCCAGAGCCCTGTCGACGCTGTTCCTCACCGAGATGTGGGAGCGTTTCAGCTACTACGGCATGCGGGCCATCCTGGTCCTCTTCCTGACCGCGACCGCCGCCGAGGGCGGCCTCGGGATGGCCGACGGCCAGGCCAACGCCCTCTACGGAGTCTACGTCGGCATGGTCTACCTGGCGGCGCTGCCGGGCGGCTGGGTCGCCGACCGGCTACTCGGCGCGCGGCGGTCCGTGCTCTACGGCGGCATCGTGATCGCCCTCGGGCACTACACGATGGCGGTCCCGACCGACTGGAGCATCTTCCCCGGCCTGATCCTGATCGTGCTCGGCACCGGCCTGCTCAAGCCGAACATCTCCCAGATGGTCGGCAACCTCTACGAGAAGGACTCGCCACGGCGCGACGCCGGCTTCTCGATCTTCTACATGGGCATCAACCTCGGCGCCTTCATCGCGCCGCTGATCACCGGCTGGCTCGCCGATCACGTCAACTACCACGTCGGCTTCAGCGTCGCCGCGGTCGGCATGACCTTCGCCGTCATCCAGTACATCGTCGGCAGCAAGCGGCTCAAGGAGAACGGCGCCGCCCCCACGCACCCGCTGATCGGCCCGGAGCGTACGCGGACGCTCCGCTGGGTCGTGCTCAGTGCCGTGGTCGCCGCCGTGCTCATCGGTTTCCTGGCGCTGGTCGGCTGGCTCAGCGTCAGCAGCGTCGTCGACCTGCTGGCCTGGTTCACCGTGGCGGTCGCGGTCGTCTACTTCAGCCGGATCTTCCTCGACAAGCGGCTCACCGACGACGAGCGCAGCCGGATGCACGCGTACGTGTGGCTGTTCGTCTTCGCCGCCTGCTTCTGGATGATCTACGACCAGGCCGGTTCGGTGCTCAACACGTTCGCCGACGACAACACCGACCGTACGATCGGCAACTTCACCTTCCCGGCGGCCTGGCTCCAGTCGGTCAACCCGATCCTGATCATCATCGGCGCGCCGCTGGCCGCCGCGCTGTGGGTCAAGCTCGGCACCCGCGTCTCCACGCCATGGAAGTTCGCCGTCGCGCTGATCCTCAATGGTCTGTCCTTCATGCTCATGGCCGCCGCCGCCCAGCAGGCCCTCACCCACAAGATCTCGCCGCTCTGGCTGGTCGCGGTCTACGCGCTGCAGGTCGCCGGTGAACTCTCGCTGTCGCCGGTCGGCCTGTCCATGACCACCAAACTCGCCCCCGCCTGGTACGCCAGCCAGATGCTCGGCGTCTGGTTCCTGTCCACGGCGGTCGGCGACGCGATCGGCGGTCAGATCGCCAAGACGTCCGACGGCGGGCCGAGCTACTTCCTGATCCTCGGCATCGCCTCGGTGCTCATCGGTCTCGCGGCGTTCATGTTCACCAAGCACATCCGCACACTGATGCGCGGCATCCACTGACTCGCGCGCGGCGGCTACCATCCGCCGCGTGAAGGCTTCTGCGCTGCGCCGGCTCGCCGCCTGGCTCGTCGACTGGTGCGTCATCAGCTTGTACGCCGTCGCGCTGATCCCGCTCGGTCTGCTGTTCGGCCGGTCCCTGGACATCTCGACGGCAGCCTGGAACGGGCTGTCGTTCGTGATCCTGATCGTGCCGGTGACCCTCTGGCTGGCGTTCTGGGAGGCCCGGGGCGCCTCACCGGGCAAGCGTGTCCTCCGCCTTCGGGTGTCTCGCGCCTCCTCGCCGGCTCCGGCGGGTGTCCCGGGCCTGCCCGGTTTCGGTCGGGCGCTCGGGCGCAACCTGCTCAAGGTGGCGCTGCCGTGGGAACTCGCCCACACGGGCGTCTTCTACTTCCTCAAGGCCGGCGACGACACCGTCGGCACGATCTTCACCGGCGCGGCCTGGCTCGTGGTGATCGCCTATCTGGTCGGCCTGTTCGCCGGCCGTACGCCCTACGACGCGGCGACCGCGCTCACCGTGACCTCCGCCGGGCCGTCAGCGCCTTAGCGGCAGATCACGGTTACGCA
>JABFYB010000216.1 GCA_013361475.1 Hamadaea sp. | reverse complement strand
AGCGGAGGCGGGCGACGATCGCGTCGGCGAACCGCTCCGCGGCACCGTCCGCGTACGCGAGGAAGACGCTGGGCTCGGTCAGCTCCAGTTCCACCAGAACGGGCGAGCCGTCGGGGCCGGGGATGACGTCCACCCGGGCATAGAGCAGGCCTGACTGCACCTCTGGCGGCTCGCCCGACCGCACTCCTGGCGGCTCGGCCGAGAGCCTCCCCGGCAAGAGGCTCCCCGGCACCTGTACGGCCGCCAGCACCTGCCGGGCCAGCTCGAACTCCGCCTCGGTCGGGACGCGCGGGGTGATCGCCTCGGGCACGTAGAGGCTGTCGGTCGCGGTGTCCGGCCCGGCCAGCATCGGTCCCTTGCGAATGGCGTGGCTGTACGCCAGCCGCCCGTCCACCGGCGACGCGAAGTGCAGCAGCGCCGTTTCGCCGTACGTGTCGACGGCGGGCAGGTAGGGCTGCACCATGACCAGCCGGCCGGCCTGCTGAAGCCGCTGGACGTGGGCCTGGGCGAGGTCGGCGTCGGCCGGGCCGTAACGGCCGGTGTCCTTGCTCCCCGCGCTGACGGCGGGCTTGACGACGTACTCACCGGCGGGCGGGGTGAACGTGTCGTCCGCGCCGATCCACTGCGTCGGCACGACCGGCACGCCGGCGTCGGCCAGCTCCCGCAGATACCGCTTGTCGGTGTTCCAGCGCACGACGTCGGCGGGGTTCAGCACCCGGCCGGCGGGCAGCCGCCCGATCCAGGTCAGGAACTCGCCGTAACGGTAGAAGTAGTCCCACGGCGAGCGGAGCACGATCAGGTCGTAGGCGGCCCAGTCGGCCGCGGTGTCGTCCCAGATCACCGGTTCGGCCGTCACGCCGCGCTCGGCCAGCGGCGCCAGGAGGAGGCGGTCGTCCTCCTCCAGCTCCGGAAGGTCGCGGCAGGTAACGAGAGCGACCCGGGCCGGGGCCCGGGTCGCGTCGCCTACGAGTAAGGGGTTATTCACGCTGCAAAGATTACAAGAGGGGCTGTGCTGAACGATCAGCGGGCGAGCTGCCGCCGGCCCATCGAACGCCACAGGTCGTTGCTCGGCCGCATCAGCTCCACGAGCTCGCGCTCCCAGCCGTTTTCCACCGGCACCCCGGCCTCCTCGCACGCGGCTCGTGCGACATCGGTGCTCGGCGCGACCAGGTCTCCCCAGCCGCCGTCGTTGCCGACGAGTACGACGCGCGCCCCGCGCCGCCCGAGGTATTCGATGACCGCCTTCGCCCCGCCGTGCTCACCGGCGAATCCCTTGATCCCGGAGACGAGGTTCTTCTCCTGGGCCGGAGATTCGAGGGTGAGGGTCGTATCGGAACCATCTGCCATGCCAAGCACCATAAGCAGAACGTCACGCCCCGCGGCGCGTTCGCGGGCCTTCTGTGACACGTGTTACGACGCGGCACCAGAGTGGTTAACGGGGAATGTCCAATTTCGCCCCGGCCAATACCGGACATAGCAGACCATCAAAGTGGCACGTGCAATCGCCGCTCGCAAAATCGGGCGTGTCCGGACAGGCGGGTCAGATCACGGCATCGATGGCGATCGCGACAAAGAGCAACGTCAGGTACGTGGTGGACCAGTGGAACATCTTCATCGGGCGCACCTTCTCCCCGCGGCGGGCCTGAGCGTAGAGGTCCCAGGCCTGCTTGAGGAAGAGGACGCCGAGCACGATCGCCGGAACGCCGTAGATGAAACTCATCCCGAACGGCCACAACGCCACCGACGCCACCAGCGTCAACGCCGTGTAGATCACGCTCTCCAGGCCGACCCGCTTCAGCGAGCGTACGACCGGCAGCATCGGGATGCCGGCGCGGGCGTAGTCGTCACGGAACTTGACGGCCAGCGCGTAGAAGTGCGGCGGCTGCCAGAGGAACACGATGGCGAACATCAGCCAGGCCGCCCACGACAGCGAGCCGGTCACCGCCGCCCAGCCGATCAGCACGGGAGCCGCGCCGCAGGCGCCGCCCCAGACCGTGTTCTGCCAGGTGGTCCGCTTCAGCCACAGGGTGTAGACGACGTCGTAGTAGACGACCGCCGCGACCGTCAGCGCGGTCGCCAGCCAGTTCGTGAAGACCGCCATCAGCACGGTGGACACCGTCGCCAGGGCGAGCCCGAAGACGAGCGCCGACCGCGGCGACACCGTGTGCCGCGGCAGCGGCCGCCGCGACGTACGCCGCATCAGCTGGTCGATGTCGCGGTCGATGTAGCAGTTGAGTGCGTTGGCCGCACCGGCCGCCAGCGATCCGCCCACGAGCACGACCAGCATCAGCCCGATCGAGGGGACGCCACCGGCGGCGAGCATCATCGCCGGGACGGTCGTGACGAGCAGCAGCTCGACGATGCGCGGCTTGGTCAGCGACACGTACGCCGAGACGACGGCACGCACGGAACGTCGCGCCTGCGAACCCTCGATGACTGCGGGTTCGTCGGTGGCGGCGTCGCGCGGGGGGAGATCAACAGGAGAGGCCGGCTCAGCGGCGAGCGTGCTCACCGCTAGAGGGTAAGCCAAGCACCTGCGCAGACCTTTTCAGCCCCGCCGAGGTGCG
>JABFYB010000069.1 GCA_013361475.1 Hamadaea sp. | reverse complement strand
TACACCGTCGAGGACGCCGTCGTGGTCGGCTCGCTGCTGATGAGCCTGCTGCGGCACGCCGACCGGGTCGGGGTCGCCTGCCTCGCCCAACTGGTCAACATCATCGCCCCGATCCGGGCCGAGTCCGACCGCCCGGCCTGGCGGCAGACGATCTTCCACCCGTTCGCACTGACCGCCCGGTACGCACGCGGCACCGTCCTGCGGGCCGAACCGCGTACCTCCACCTATGACACCGCCCGTCATGGCGATGTCCCCGTCGCCGACGTCGTCGCGACGCACGATCCCGAGACCGGCCAGCTCACCGTGCTGGCCCTCAACCGCAGCGAGACCGAGCCGGTGAACCTCAGCGCTCAGCTGCGGGCGCTTCCGGGCCTGCGCGTCGTCGAACACGTCGTGCTCGGCGGCGACTCCGCCGAACTGCTGCACACCAACAACGCCGAGGACCCCGACCGGGTCCAGCCGCGTACGAGCACCGAACACACGCTGACCGACGGCGAGCTCACCGCCGCGCTCCCGCCCGTCTCCTGGACCATGCTGCGCCTCGCCCCCACCGCCTGACCGTCAGGCGTACCCCCAGCGAAGGAGTCGCAATGAACCGTCCCCTTCTGCGCATCCTCTCCGTCATCGGCCTCGTCGCCGCCGTCGCGGCCGTTCCCCAGCCCGCGGCCGCCGTCGGCGCCAACGTCATCTCCGTCGACGCGAGCGCTCCCGTCGGCGTCGTCCAGCCGGGCGTCACCGGGCAGATGATGGAATGGGCGTCCGACGACATGAACGGCGCCTGGGCCGAGCGCGTCACCGATCGCTCGTTCGAGCGGGATCAGGTGACCGCCGAGCGATCCACCCTCTACGACGGCTTCGGCGGCTCTGCTTTGGACAGATCCAAGTGGACGCCGATGAGCCTCGACACCGCGCCGGCCGGCACCGTCGCCGTGTCCGGCGGCTCCGTCGCGGTCACCGGCTCGACCGGGGGCCGGTTCGGCATCATGAGCAACCCGATCCCGGAGAGCCGGTACGCCACCTGGAGCGTCGAGACGAAGATTGTGTCCTTCACCGGGACCAACGCCATCCTCGACATCTACGGCGGAGCCGGAGCCGGCGACTTCACCCACTTCGCCGAGTTCGCCATCGAAGGCGGCGTCCTCAAGGTCTTCGCCGACGGCCAGCCGACCTGGACCGGGGGAGCCGCCACCACCCCCGCCACGCTGCGGGTCGACGTCTCCGGCCTCGGCGGCAGCGCGCGTACGCTCAGCTTCTACTACAACGGCACGCTCGTGCGGACGATGACCGGATTCACGGGGTTGCCCGGCGGCTACCGGGCCTTCCTTTACGGCTGGTCTGGAACGGTCACCGCCGACTACCTCACGATGACTCCGGACAGCACCTATGACGGATTCGACGGCAGCAGCCTCTCGCCGCGCTGGACCACCACCCGGCTGGAAGGAGCGACCAACGGATCGGTGGCGGTCGGCAGCGGCGCGCTGACCATCACGGGCGGCGCGAACTCCCGGTACGGCGTGCTGTCGGACTACATCCGCAACAGCTCGACCGACTGGACCACGATCGACGCCCGGCTCACCGGCCTCACCGGCACCAACGGCCTGCTCAACATCTACGGTGGCGCGGGGGCGAACGACTTCACGAAGTTCATGGAGTTCGGGATCGACGGCGGCGTCGCCAAGGTCTTCACCAGCGACGGCACCGGCAACTTCACCGGTTCGGCGGTCAGCCTTCCCGCCACCTTGTCCGTCCAGGTCAGCCCGTACTGGTCCAACGGGCGGCTGTTCCGCTTCTACGTCAACGGCACCCGGGTCCACGAACTGTGGACGCGGTTCGACGTGCCCGCGCCCGACTTCCGGCTGTTCCTCTACGGCTGGGGCACCTCCACCACCACGTGGGACTCGATCGGCGTACGCCAAGTGCACATGAACGACCGCTGGGACAACCACTTCGAGGGTGGACCCGGGATCAGCGGCGCGTGGACGAACTCCACATTGGCCGGCGGCTGGGGCACGTCGAGCATGTCCAACAGCCAGATGGTGATCAACGGCGCGGCCAACAGCCGGTACGGCATCATGTCGCAGCCGGTCTCCGAAGGCGACGTCTACGACTACACCGTCGAGGCCAAGCTGGACTCGGTCAGCGGCACCAACGGATTGCTCAACATCTACGGCGGCAGCGGCCGCGGCGACTTCACCAAGTACGTCGAGTTCGGAGTCGAAGCGGGCACCCTGCGGGTCTTCGGCGACGGTGTCACTCCGTGGACCGGTCCGGCCGTCAGCCTCCCGGTCGTGCTGCGGATCGAGGTCGGCAAGTGGACCGGCGGTTCGCGTACGGTGAACTTCTTCGCCAACGGGCGGCTCGCGTACAGCATCACGACGACGGCGGTGCCGAACGGGGACTACTCGGCCTTCCTCTACGGCTGGGGCACCTCGGTCACCAAGTGGGACTACCTGACCTGGTGGCGTACCGACGGCTGGACCGAGGACGGGTACGCCGACCAGGCCGTCTACAGCCAGGACCGGGCCGGCTTCAACGGCACGTACGCCCAGCGCATCGACGTCACGCAGCAC
>JABFYB010000733.1 GCA_013361475.1 Hamadaea sp. | reverse complement strand
GTCGACCGTGCGGCCCTTCTCCTGCTCGTGCACGAACGCCTGCGACAGCCGGTCGCGCGGCCCGAGTTCCATGCTGCGCAGCTTCGGCGTCGGCGTGGGCGTGCCGAGGTCGTAGTCCTGGAGGTAGCGGTAGCCGTCCTTGTTGATCAGCCAGCCGCCCTCGGCCCGCGCCGCCTCGGTGATGAGGATGCCGGTGAACGGCAGCCCGGTCGGGTGGTACTGGACGAACTCCATGTCCTTCAGCGGCGCCCCGGCCCGGTACGCGAGCGCCATCCCGTCGCCGGTCTTGATCGCGGCGTTCGTGGTGAAGGGGAAGACCCGGCCGCAGCCGCCGGTGGCCAGGACGACCGTCCGCGCCGCGATGGCCTCGATCCGGCCGGTCCTGATCTCCATGGCGACGACGCCGTGGACGCGGCCGTCGTCCACGATGAGGCTGGTGACGTACCACTCGTCGTACCTGATGACGTCCTGGTACTTCAGGGTCGTCTGGAACAGGGTGTGCAGGAGGTGGAAGCCCGTCTTGTCGGCGGCGTACCAGGTGCGCATCTTCTTCATGCCGCCGAACGGGCGCACCGCGACGCGGCCGTCGTTCTCGCGGCTCCACGGGCAGCCCCAGTGTTCGAGCTGGATCAGCTCGCGCGGCGCCTCGGCCACGAACGCCTCGACCGCGTCCTGGTCGGGCAGCCAGTCGCCGCCGGAGATCGTGTCGTAGCAGTGCTCGTCGTGCGTGTCGTCGAGGCCGATCACCGCCGCCGCGCCGCCCTCGGCGGAGACCGTGTGGCTGCGCATCGGGTAGACCTTCGACACGACCGCCACCTTCAGCGCGGGGTCCTGCTCGGCGACCGCGACGGCCGCCCGGAGGCCCGCCCCGCCTCCTCCGACGATGAGCACGTCGATCATGTGCGTTCAGCTCCCGTGGTCGGGCTGGATCGGGTCCTTCACCCGCTTGCCGTCGTGGCGGATGGCGGACAGGTGGATGCTTCCGTCGTGGTACTCGTGCCGGATGCGCCGGCAGCCGCAGGCGAAGAACTGGTCGCGGATCACCAGGCCGTAGCCGTCGTCGTCGATGAGGCGCTCACCGCCGGACTTCTTCCCGCAGGGGGCCGTCTCGGGGTCGAAGGGAGACTTCGTGCCTGTCATCGCCGATCTCCTTAGATGGGCGAAACGTCACCTCCACACAAGCACCGCGGCCTCGTTCCAGAAAGGTCAGTCGGACGTATCCGCCGCGGGCTTCTTCTCCTCGCGCTCCGGCGGGTAGTGCAGGTCGAACGCCGGGCGTTCCGAACGGATCGGGGGCATCGTGGTGAAGTTGTGGCGCGGGGGCGGGCAGGAGGTGGCCCACTCCAGCGAGTTGCCGTAGCCCCAGGGGTCGTCCAGCGTGACCTTGGGCGCGTGCCGCCAGGTCTTCCAGACGTTGTAGAGGAACGGCAGCGTCGAGGCCCCGAGCAGGAACGCGCCGATCGAGGAGATCTCGTTGAGCGCGGTGAAGCCGTCGGCCGCGCTGTAGTCGGCGTAGCGCCTGGGCATGCCGAGCATGCCCAGCCAGTGCTGGATGAGGAACGTGGTGTGGAAGCCAACGAACAGCGTCCAGAAGTGCACCTTGCCGAGCCGGTCGTCGAGCATCCGGCCGGTCATCTTCGGCCACCAGAAGTAGAAGCCGGAGAACATGGCGAACACGACCGTGCCGAAGACGACGTAGTGGAAGTGGGCGACGACGAAGTAGGTGTCGCTGATGTGGAAGTCGAGCGGCGGCGAGGCCAGGATGACGCCGGTCAGCCCGCCGAGCAGGAACGTGATCAGGAACCCGATCGAGAACAGCATCGGCGTCTCGAACGTCAGGTGCCCGCGCCACATCGTGCCGATCCAGTTGAAGAACTTCACCCCGGTCGGCACCGCGATGAGGAACGTCATGAACGAGAAGAACGGCAGCAGCACCTGCCCGGTCGCGAACATGTGGTGGGCCCACACGGTCATCGACAGGCCCGCGATGGCGATCGTGGCCCCGACCAGGCCCATGTAGCCGAAGAGCGGCTTGCGGCTGAAGACCGGGATCACCTCGGTGACGATCCCGAAGAACGGCAGCGCGATGATGTACACCTCGGGATGGCCGAAGAACCAGAACAGGTGCTGCCAGAGCATCGGCCCGCCGTTGGCGCCGTCGAAGACGTGCGTGCCGAGCTTGCGGTCGGCCTCCAGCACGAGCAGCGCCGCGGCCAGCACCGGGAACGCCATCAGCACGAGCATGCTGGTCAGCAGCACGTTCCAGGTGAACAGCGGCATCCTGAACATGGTCATGCCGGGGGCGCGCATGCCGATGATCGTGGAGATGAAGTTGACCGCGCCGAGGATCGTGCCGAGACCGGACATGACCAGGCCCATGATCCACAGGTCGCCGCCGACCTGCGGCGAGTGCATGGCCGACGACAGCGGCGTGTACGCGAACCAGCCGAAGTCCGCCGCGCCGCCCGGCGTCAGGAACCCGGCCAGCACCATCAGCCCGCCGAACAGGAACAGCCAGTACGCCACCGCGTTCAGCCGCGGGAACGCCACGTCCGGCGCGCCGATCTGCA
>JABFYB010000509.1 GCA_013361475.1 Hamadaea sp. | reverse complement strand
GCCACGTTCCGGTACGCCTCCGCCAGCGCCAGCTGCGCGCCCGCGTACGGGTCGAGCCGGGCGTAGCGGGAGTTGCCGTCGAGCGAGATCGCGACGCCGAGACCGGTGCTCTCGTCGAGCCGGATCAGCCCGGCGTCCTCCGGCTGGGCGAGGACGGTGTTGCCGAGCACGTACCGGTCGTACTGCTCGGTCACCCAGCTCTTGTCGCAGAGGTTCGGCGAGGCGACCATCCGCAGCACGGTGGCACGGAGGTCGTCGCCGGTGGCCGGCTTCGGCAGCGTCTCGGCCCGGTCGGCCTGCAGCAACGGCAGGTCGTTCGGCTCCTTCAGCGGCCGGGCGTACACCGGGCCGTCGTCGACGAGGCTGCCCGGCGGGACGTCCACGACGGTCTCGCCGTGCCAGGTGATCCGCAGCCGGCCGGCGCTCTCGCCGGGCTCCGGCGCGGTGACCACGCCGATCGGGGTGGCCAGGACGCCCCAGAGCTGGGCGATGCCGAGGACGGCGTTGAGCTTGGCCGGCTCGACGACCAGCAGCATCCGCTCCTGCGACTCGCTGGCGAGGACCTCATGCGGGGTCATCGACGGCTCCCGCAGCGGCACCTTCTCCAGCTGGATCTCCATGCCGGTGCCGGCCGAGGCGCTGGTCTCGGTGAGGGCGCAGGTGAGCCCGGCGCCGCCGAGATCCTGCACGCCGACGATGAGGTCGGAGTTGTACAGCTCCAGGCAGCTCTCGATGAGCAGCTTCTCGGTGAACGGGTCGCCCACCTGGACGGACGGACGCCGCTGCTCGGAGCCCTCATCGAAGGTGGCGCTGGCCAGGACGGAGACCCCGCCGATGCCGTCGCGGCCGGTCTTGGCGCCCATCAGGACGACGATGTTGCCGGGGCCGTCGGCCTCCTTGCGCTGCAGCCGGTCGGCCGGCAGCACGCCCACGCAGAGCGCGTTGACCAACGGGTTGCCCTGGTAGGACGGGTCGAAGACGACCTCGCCGCCGATGTTCGGCAGACCCAGGCAGTTGCCGTAGCCGCCCACGCCCGCGACGACGCCCGGCAGCACCCGGGCGGTGTCGGGGTGGTCGGCCGCACCGAAGCGCAGCGGGTCCATGACCGCCAGCGGCCGGGCGCCCATCGCGAGGATGTCCCGGACGATGCCGCCGACGCCGGTGGCCGCGCCCTGGTAGGGCTCGACGTAGGACGGGTGGTTGTGCGACTCGACCTTGAAGGTGACGGCGAGCTGCTCGGTGATCGCGATGACGCCGGCGTTCTCGCCGATGCCCGCCAGCATGCGGTCGCTCGCCGGCTTCTTCTCGACGAACTGCTTCAGGTGGATCTTGCTCGACTTGTAAGAGCAGTGCTCGCTCCACATGATCGAGTACATCGCCAGCTCCGACTGCGTCGGGCGGCGGCCGAGGATCTGCCGGATCCGCTGGTACTCGTCCTGCTGGAGGCCGAGTTCGGCGTACGGCTGCTCCTCGTCCGGGGTCTGGACGGCGTGGCCGACGGTGTCGAAGTCCAGCTCGACGGAGGTCACGCCTCCACCTCCTCATCGGTCGTCTCCGGCGCGTGATCGACGCCGGGAACGGCGGCCGGGGCGTACGCCGCGGGCACGGTCGCGGCCGCGTACGCCTTGAGCACCGAGGTGAAGAAGCCGAGCCCGTCGGTGGAGGGCCCGGTCAGCAGGTCGACCGCGTGCTCGGGGTGCGGCATGATGCCGACCACGTTGCCGGCCTCGTTGCGGACGGCGGCGATGTCGCGCATCGACCCGTTCGGGTTCTCGCCGACGTATCGGGCGACGATCTGGCCGTTGGCCTCGAGCTGGTCGAGCAGCTCCGGGGAGCCCACGTAGCAGCCCTCGCCGTTCTTGACCGGGATGACGATCTCCTGGCTCTCGGCGAAGTCCCGGGTCCAGGCGGTCTGCGTGTTCGCGATCTGGATCCGCTGATCCCGGTTACGGAAGTGCAGGTGCTGATTGCGAGTCAGCGCGCCGGGCAGCAGGTGCGCCTCGCAGAGGATCTGGAAGCCGTTGCAGATGCCCAGGACCGGCAGGCCGTCGTTGGCCGCCTTCGTGATGGTCTCCATCACCGGCGCGAACCGGGCGATCGCACCGCACCGCAGGTAGTCGCCGTAGGAGAAGCCGCCCGGGAGCACCACGGCGTCGACGCCGTGCAGATCCGGGTCGGCGTGCCAGAGGCGAACCGCCTCGGCTCCGGCGTAACGCGCGGCGCGGGCCGCGTCCCCGTCATCGAGTGACCCGGGGAAGGTCACGACTCCGATCTTCACTGCTCGACCCGGACCGTGTAGTCCTCGATCACCGGGTTCGCCAGCAGCTTGTCGGCGATCTCCTTGGCCCGGTCCAGGTCGGCCTCACCGGAGAAGTCGATCTCGACGCGCCGGCCGATGCGTACCGAGGCGACGTCGCTGACGCCTAGGCGGGGCAGCGCGTTGGCGACCGCCTGCCCCTGCGGGTCCAGAATTTCGGGCTTGAGCATGACGTCTACCACGACGCGAGCCACGGGGTTCTCCTTGACGTTGCCAGTCTCGTGCGGGCTGCGCCCAGCCTACCTGCCCGGATGCCGC
>JABFYB010000212.1 GCA_013361475.1 Hamadaea sp. | reverse complement strand
CGCGCTCGAACCCGTGGCAGAGGAGGCCAGGGCGGCGGCCGTGCGCGCCGGGGCCGATCCGCGGCACGTGCGGCTCCTCGGCGTGGAGGAGATCCCGCTCGCCTACCTGCCCGGCCCGTTCGTCCGGCTGCGCGCCCGCGCCGCCGGCCCGCCCTCCGCCCTGTGAAGTTCCCCCGGATGAAACCCCCCGAGGCAAAGGAAGACCCCACCATGACCGACTCCGACTACCCGCTGGAGCGGGTGCCGCCGGCGGCCCGCTACTCCTGGTTCAACGTGGCCGTGCAGCGGTTCGGCCAGCTCTCCGACCTGACGCAGTTCCTGCTCGGCGCGACGCTGGGCGCCGGGCTGTCGTTCTGGGGCGCGTTCTGGGCGTTCACGCTCGGCTCGGTGATCCTGGAGGTGGTGTGCATCTTCGTCGGCATCGCCGGGATGCGCGAGGGCCTGTCCACGTCGATGCTGGCCCGCTGGACCGGGTTCGGCCGGTACGGCTCCACGATCATCGGCGTGATCATCACGCTGAGCCTGTTCGGCTGGTTCGGCGTGCAGACGGCGGTGTTCGCCTCCGGCCTGCACTCGATCATGTCGTGGCTGCCGCTGCCGGTGTGGGCGCTGATCGCCGGGATCGGCGTGACGCTGCTGGTCATCCGGGGGTTCAAGGCGATGGGGATGACGGCGTTCATCACCGTGCCCGCGTTCCTGGGCCTGGCGGGCTGGGCGATGTGGGTGGAGATCTCGCGACACGACCTGGGGACGCTGGTGGCGTCGCCGCCGTTCGGCGAGCCGATCAGCATCGCGACGGGCGCGACCATCGTGGCCGGGTCGTACATCGTGGGCGCGGTCACCACGCCCGACATGACCAGGTTCAACAGGAACACCGGCGACGTGGTCAAGCAGACCCTGGTCGGCATCTCCCTCGGCGAGTACGTCCTCGGCCTGGCCGGCGTGCTCCTCGCCTACGCGGTCAAGTCCTCGGACGTGATCGCGATCATCACGGCGTCCTCCGGCGTGATCGGCGTGATCGTGCTCATCTCGGCCACCGTGAAGATCAACAACTGGAACCTGTACTCGGCCGCGCTCGGCCTGCTCAACGCGGTCGAGTCCACGATCGGCGTGCGGCTGAACCGGGTCGCGGTGACGGTCGGCATCGGCGTGCTCGGCAGCGTGCTCGCCGCCGCCGGGATCCTGGAGCGGTTCACCGACTTCCTGCTGATCCTGGGCGTCATCACGCCGCCGATCGCGGGGATCATGGTGGCCGAGTACTTCATCGTGCGCCGCTGGCGGCCGGTCCTTGACGCCTCGCGCGCCACCGGCACGCTGCCCGAGACCGAGCCCACCTGGGTGCCCGCCACGCTGATCATCTGGACCGCCTCCGCCCTGGTCGGCTGGCTCAGCGACCACTACCAGTGGTACGGCATCCCGGCCCTGAACTCCCTGATCCTCGCGGGCCTCGCCTACGTCGTCGCGGGACGGCTCGGCCTGGTCCGCGGCACCCGCGAGGTCCCCGTCGAGCGGCCCGCGCTCACCGTCTGAGAAGAAAGTCCTCCTTCATGCGTATCGGCATCGACGTGGGCGGCACCAACACCGACGCCGCCCTCATCGGCGACGACGGCCAGGTGCTGGCCACCGTCAAGTCCCCCACCACCGAGGACGTCACGGGCGGCGTCGCCGCCGCCCTGGCGGGCCTCGGCGCCACCCGGGTGTCCGCGGTGATGATCGGCACCACCCATTTCGTCAACGCCCTGGTGGAGGCGGCCCGGCTGGAGCCGGTCGCGGCCGTACGGCTCGGGCTGCCCGCCACGGCCGCGCTGCCGCCGCTGGTGGACTGGCCCGACCGGCTGCGGCAGGCGGTCGAGGGCGCGGTCTACCTGTGCCACGGCGGCTGCGAGTACGACGGCGCCCCGATCTCCGACCTCGACCCCGGCGAGCTGCGCGGCGTCGCCGCCGACATCAGGCGGCGCGGCCTGCGCACGGTCGCGATCTCCTCGGTGTTCTCGCCGGTCAGCGACGCCGACGAGCGGCGGGCGGCGGAGATCCTGGCCGCCGAGCTGGGTCCGGACGTGCACGTGTCGCTGTCCTGCGAGATCGGCCGCGTCGGGCTGCTGGCCAGGGAGAACGCCACGATCGTGAACGCCGCCCTGCGCCCGCTCGCCGGCCGTACGGTGGCGGCGTTCGGCGAGGCGCTGCGGGTGGCCGGGATCGACGCGCCGCTGTTCCTGTCGCAGAACGACGGCACGCTCATGGACGTGGACCAGGCCCGCCGCTACCCGGTGGCCACGTTCGCGTCGGGGCCGACGAACTCGATGCGGGGGGCGGCGTACCTGTCGGGGCTGACCGACTGCGCGGTCGTGGACATCGGCGGCACGACGTCCGACGTGGGCATCCTCGTCGGCGGGTTCCCGCGCGAGGCAGCCGGCGAGGCGATGGTCGCCGAGGTACGGACGAACTTCCGCATCCCGGACGTGCTGTCGATCGGCATCGGCGGCGGCTCCCTCGTCGCCGAGGACGGCACGACCGGGCCGCGCAGCGTCGGCTACCGGCTGACGGAGGAGGCGCTGGTGTTCGGCGGCGGCACGCTG
>JABFYB010000561.1 GCA_013361475.1 Hamadaea sp. | reverse complement strand
TCCTACGCGTCAAGGAGTCAGTGCCATGAAACCCACAGCACCCCTCGCGGTGGGCGCCCACTCGCCGCTGCACCACGGTAGCGCCAGTCGCCGGACCCTGTTGAGGGGCATCGCGGCGGCCGCGCTCGCCGCCCCGGCCGCGGCCGTGCTGGCCGCCTGCGGCGACGACAAGCCGTCCACCGACCCGAACGCGCCCGTCGAGCTGTCCATCTTCTGGTGGGGCGGCGACGCCCGGGCCAAGATGACCGAGCAGGCGCTGGCGCTCTACACCGCCAAGCACCCCAACGTCACCTTCAAGAAGACCTGGCAGGCCAACGCCGGGTACTACGACAAGCTCGCGACCCTGACGGCGGGCGGCAACGCGCCGGACATCTTCCAGATCGACGACGGTGCCCTGTCCGAGTACGCCGAGCGCAACCAGACGCTGGACCTCACGAAGTACGCCGACTCCGCCAAGCTCGACAAGAGCAAGATCCTTCCGGGTCTGTGGCAGGCGGGCGTCGTCGAGGGCAAGGCGGCCGGCGTGCCGATGGGGGAGAACACCCCGGGCATGATCTACGACAAGGGTCTGCTGAAGACGCTGGGCCTGCCCGAGCCGACCACCGGGATGACCTGGGACGCCCTGATCGCCTGGGCGGCGCAGGTCACCACGAAGTCCGGCGGCAAGGTCTTCGGCACCATGGACCCGTCCGCCGACTACAAGGCGCTCTGGGTCTGGCTGCGCCAGCAGGGCAAGCAGCTCTACGACGGCAAGAAGGTCGGCGCCTCGGTCGAGGACCTGACCAAGTGGTTCGACCTGTGGAAGGGTGCGCGGGACATGAAGGCCGCCCCGCCGGCCGACGTCATCCACGGCGCCAACGCGGGCGCGGTCGCCAACCAGCTCGTGGTCACCGGCAAGGCGGCCACCTCGTTCATGTGGGCCAACCAGCTCCCCGAGCTGCAGAAGGCCACCAAGAGCGAGCTGGGCGTGGTGGCGTACCCGGGTGACCCGAGCGGTCAGTGGGCGCGGGCCGCGCTGTACTTCTCGATCTACAAGGGGACCAAGCACGCCGACGTCGCCGTGGACGTGCTGAACTTCCTCGTCAACGACGTGGAGGCGGGCAAGATCCTCGGCACCGACCGTGGTCTCAACGCCAACACCGACGTGCGTACGGCGGTCGCGTCCACCCTCAAGGACTCGGCGGCCACCGCGGCCCAGTTCGAGACCGAGCTGGCCGGCAAGTTCGGCCAGCCGCCGGCAGTGCCGCCGAAGGGCCACGTCAAGGTGCGTTCGCTGCTCATCACGTACGCCGAGAACGTGCAGTACGGGAAGGCGACCTCGGCCGCGGCCGCGGACTCGTTCCTCAAGGAAGCCAATGCAGCCCTCGCTGGCTGAGCTGGGCCCCCGCACCGACGCCGGACCGCTCGCCCCCTCGCGAGCGGCCCGGCGCCGCGGCAGCAGCCGCCGCGGCGAAGCGACGGCCGGCTACGTCTTCCTCTCCCCCTGGCTGCTGGGCCTCCTCGGGATCACCGCGCTGCCGATGATCTTCTCGCTCATCCTCAGCTTCACGAACTACGAGCTGCTGGACGACTGGTCGCAGGTGGAGTTCGTCGGGCTGGCGAACTACAAGCGCATGTTCACCGAGGACCCGCACTACTGGCACTCGGTCGCCGTCACCCTCCGGTACGCCCTGATCGCGGTGCCGCTGAAGCTGGCCGCCGCCCTCGGCGTCGCGCTGCTGCTGCGGCGGGACCGGAAGGGCAACGGTCTGTTCCGTGGTCTGTTCTACCTGCCGTCGCTGCTGGGTGGCAGCGTCGCGCTGGCGTTGGTGTGGCTGGCCATGTTCAGCCGGGACGGCGCGTTCAACGCCTTCCTGAGCATCTTCGGCATCGAGGGCAAGCCGTGGGTCAACGACCCCGACTGGTCGCTGTCCACGCTGATCGTCCTGGCGGTGTGGCAGTTCGGCGCGCCGATGGTCATCTTCCTCGCCGGGCTCAAGCAGATCCCGGTCGAGCTGTACGAGGCCGCGTCGGTGGACGGCGCCAGCCGGATGCGTCAGTTCTGGCACATCACGCTGCCGATGCTGAGCCCGGTGCTGTTCTTCAACCTGGTCATGGAGGTCATCCACGGCTTCCAGGGCTTCACCGGGGCGTACGTGATCAGCGGCGGTGAGGGCGGTCCGGTGGACTCCACCCTCATGTACACGCTGTACCTCTACGTCGCGGGCTTCACGGACTTCAAGATGGCGTACGCCTCCGCGATGGCCTGGGTCTTCCTGCTGGTGATCGGCGTGATCACGGCTGGGCTCTTCGCCACCGGCCGGTACTGGGTCCACTACTCGGACGGAGGGGACAAGTGACCAAGAACATCGCCCGCATCGCCGTCCTCGTCGTCGTGGTGGCGGCGGTGCTCTACCCGCTGATCTGGATGGTCGGCAGCTCGCTGAAGTCGCCGGAGGAGATCAGCAACAACCTCTCGGTCATCCCGCGCGACTTCACCTGGTCCAACTACGACAAGGGCTGGACCAGCCTCGACATCGTGTTCGGCCGGTTCTTCCTCAACAGTGCGATCATCGCGCTGGCGACGGTGCTGGCCAACTGCGTGTCGTGCCTGCTCGCGGCGTACGCCTTCGCCCGGTTGCAGTTCCGGGGCCGGGCGCTGTTCTTCACGATCATGATCGGGACGCTGCTCCTGCCCCACCACGTGCTGCTGATCCCGCAGTACCTGCTGTTCAACAACTTCGGCTGGATCAACACGCCACTGCCGCTGGTGGTGCCGAAGATGCTGGCGACCGAGGCGTTCTTCGTCTTCCTCATGGTGCAGTTCATGCGGGGCATCCCGCGTGAACTCGACGAGGCGGCGAAGATCGACGGCGCCGACCCGTACCGGATCTTCCGGCACGTGATCTTCCCGCTGGCCCGGCCGGCGCTGGTCACGACGGCGATCTTCTCGTTCATCTGGACCTGGAACGACTTCCTGCCCCAGCTGATCTACCTCAACGACCTGTCGCACTACACCGTCCCGGTGGCCCTGCGGCTGTTCGTCGACTCCAGCGGGCAGAGTTCGATCGGGCCGATGTTCGCGATGTCGGTGCTCTCACTGTTGCCGGTGTTCCTCTTCTTCCTCGCGTTCCAGCGGCTCCTGGTCGAAGGCATCAACACGGCCGGCCTCAAGGGATGACGGGAAGTTAGCGATGAAACGCTCCGGACTGCGCCCCGCCTGGCAGGACACCGTGTCCGACGCCGCCGATCTCGCCCTGCTCGGGATCGTCGCGTTCGTGGCGTCACTGCCGATCGTCACGGCGGGCGCCGCGGTGTCCGCCGCCAGCCAGGCGGTCCACGACCGCCATGCGCTGGGGAGTCTGCCCTCTTGGCGTACAAGTCTGGGGCGCTTCGTCCGGGGACTGGTGCCGGGCCTCGGCGCCACGGTCGTGACCCTCGCGGTGGTCGCGCTCATCGTGATCGATGTGCGCGGCCTCGCGCGGGGCGTCGTGCCCGGGGGTGGACCGGCCCTCGCGCTCACCGTCACGGTGATCGCGTTGATCATCGGGTACGCCGGACTGACAGTGGTCGCGGTGGGCACGGGAACCGGATGGCGGGCCGCCATACGCGCGGCCGGCGCGCTGGCCTGGCAGCGGCCGGGCGCCCTGGTCGCCGCCGGCGGCATCGGAGTGATCGCGGTGCTGCTAGCGGTCGCGATCCCCGTGACGCTGCCGCTGGTCTTCGCCGGGTGGCTGCACGCCCTCCACGCCGTGTCCGCGCTGCTCGCCGCTCGCTCGCCCCGGCCCTCGTCCGGTCGATCATGAACTAACGGTCGTGATCGACCGGCGTGTCGTGTCCCTGGCACCCTGATCGACTCCCTCAGCGGGTGATCAACTGCGCCCGGCGAAGGCCGCGCGGAGAGCCGCAGCGCGCGCCAGAATGGGGGAATGACGAAGTACCGGGTGGAACGCGACACCATGGGCGAGGTCCAGGTCCCCGAGGACGCGCTGTGGGGCGCGCAGACGCAGCGAGCGGTGGAGAACTTTCCGATCTCCGGGCAGCCCCTGCCGAGCGAGTTGATCCACGCGCTGGCGGAGATCAAGGCGGCCGCGGCCAGCGCGAACGGTGCTCTCGGCGTCGTCGACGACGCCATGGCCAAGGCGATCGGGGCCGCGGCCTCGGCCATCGCGGCCGGCTCGCATGACGCGCACTTTCCGATCGACGTGTTCCAGACCGGGTCGGGCACTTCCACCAACATGAACGTCAACGAGGTCGTCGCACGGCTCGCGAGCGCTGATCTCGACCGTCCCGTGCACGCCAACGACCACGTCAACGCCTCGCAGTCCAGCAACGACGTCTTTCCGTCGGGCGTACAGCTCGCCGCGTTGCGGGGCGTCGCGACCGATCTCGTCCCCGCGCTGGATCAGCTCGCGTCCGCGTTGGAGGCGAAGTCCGCGGAGTTCACGGCGATCGTCAAGGCCGGGCGTACGCACCTCATGGACGCGACGCCGGTGACGCTCGGCCAGGAATTCGGCGGGTACGCCTTCCAGCTGCGCCGCGCGATCGAACGGCTGGAGGCCACCGCGCCCCGGCTCGGTGAGCTGCCGTTGGGCGGGAGCGCCGTAGGGACGGGCATCAACGTTCCGGACGGGTTCGCCACACACGTGACCGAGGTGCTGGCCGCGTTGACCGGGTTGCCCATCCGGGAGGCGGCCAACCACTTCGCCGCCCAGGGAGCGGCCGACGCCCTCGTCGAGGTCTCGGCGCAACTGCGTGGCGCGGCCGTCAGCCTTTACAAGATCGCGAACGACATCCGCTGGATGGGCTCCGGGCCGCGGGCCGGCCTGCGAGAGCTGGGCATCCCAGACCTCCAGCCAGGTTCCTCGATCATGCCGGGCAAGGTGAACCCGGTCCTCGCCGAGGCCGCGCGACAGGTGTGCGCCCAGGTCATCGGCAATGACGCCGCCGTCGCCTTCGCCGGTACGCAGGCCGAGTTCGAACTGATCGTCATGCTGCCCGTGATGGCCCGCAACATCCTGGAGTCCATCCGGCTGCTCGCCAACGTCTCCCGGGTCTTCGCCGACCGCTGCGTCGCCGGACTCGTCGCGCACGAGGAGATCTGCCGGGCGTACGCCGAAGGGTCGCCGTCGATCGTGACTCCGCTCAACCGCGTACTGGGGTATGAGGAGGCCGCCTCCATCGCGAAGGAGGCGCTGGCCACCGGGCGGTCGATCCGGGAGGTCGTCGTCGCCCGGGGACACGTCTCGACGGGCAAGATCAGCGCGGACGACCTCGACCGGCTGCTCGACGTGCTCGCCATGACCGGAGTGCGTCCCGTCTGATCTGCTGCCTCCTCTCGCCGTTCCCCTCGCGCGTTGCGTCTGACCTGCGGCCGGGGTCGGGATCGCCCAGGAGTCGATCAAGGTCGCCGGGGAATGATCAGGGCGCGGCGGACACGACTCGCCGGTCGATCACGACCGTTAGTTCATGATCGCGCGGAAAAACCGGGGAGGGGGGATTAGCGGATGCCGTGGCGGCGGAGGAGGGTGGCCAGGCCGGTGGTGGCGCGGGTGACCGCGTCGGAGACCCGGGCGACTTCGGCATCGGTCGCCAACGGGGCCGGCATCGAGCAGCTGATCGCGTCGGTCGCCGGGATCCGATAGTCCACAGCGGCCGCCACGCAGGCGACTCCGACCGTGCCCTGCTCTCGTTCGATCGCCCAGCCGCGGTTGCGTACGCCGTCGAGTTCCTCGTGCAGTTCGGCGCGCGAGGTGATGGTCTGCTCGGTGAAGCGCTCCAGTTCCGGTGGCAGGATCTTGTCGATCTCGTCGGTGGTGAGCTGGGCGAGCAATGCCTGGCCGAGCGCGGTGAGGTGGGCGGGCAGTTTCCGGCCGACCCGGGAGACCACGTGCTTGCTCTCCCGCGCGTCGCGGCTCGCGAGGTAGAGCACGCTGCCGTCGTCGCGGCGGGCGTAGTGGACGGTGTAGCCGACCTCCGCCCGCAGGTCTTCGAGTGCCGCGTGCGCGAACGGCAGCGCCGGATCGCGATCGAGGTATGCCGTCCCCGACAGCAACGCGTGCGGCCCGACGCCGAAGGCGCTGCCGGACTCGTCGGCCTCGACCCACTTCAATTCGCGCAGGGTCCGGATGAGTGCGTGCAGGCTGGAGCGCGGGTAGCCCATCCGCTCCTGGAGCTGGGACAACGTGAGCTTGGTCGGCGACGCGGCCAGCGTCTCGAGGATGTGGACAGTGCGCTCGGCCGACTTCACCGGGGAGAGTTCCGTACCCATGGTCACCAACCAGCTCGAAGGTATTGACCGCCACTGTACCGGAGGCTAACTTGTCGTTGCGTCACCGCCACATTTCAAGAAGACGTCCACATATGTGGACACGCGCTCGAAGAACACCGAGAGGGGCACCGTGCGACTCCAGGGTCTGCTCTCCTTCCCGCTCACCCCGTTCACCGCCGACGGCGGCGAGGTCGCGCTGGACGTCTTCGCCGAGCACGTCGAGGCCCAGGTCGCGGCCGGCCCCAGCGGTCTGTTCGTGGCCTGTGGGACGGGCGAGTTCACCGCGCTGAGCCTGGCCGAGTACAGCGAGATCGTGGCGACCGCGGTTCGCGTGTCGGGTCGCCGGGTGCCGGTCTTCGCCGGGGCGGGCGGCGGTCCGCAACTCGCCCGCCAGTTCGCCACCATCGCCGCCGACCAAGGCGCGGACGGCCTGCTGCTGCTCCCGCCGTACCTGGTCGCCGCCCCGCCCCGCGGGCTGGTCGAGCACGTGCGCCTGGTGAGTCAGGCGACCGATCTGCCGATCGCGGTCTACCAACGGGCCAACGCCGTCCTCGACCCGGCCTCGGCGGTCGCCCTGCTCGACATCCCGACCGTCGCCGGGATCAAAGACGGGCGCGGCGACGTGGACGCGATGCTGCGCCTGGTCACCGCGGTACGTACCAGCGGCCATCCCCGTGCGGCCGAGTTCGGCTTCCTGAACGGGCTGCCCACCGCGGAGCTGAGCGTCCGGGCGTACCGGGCGATCGGGGTCGACAGCTACTCCTCGGCCGTGCTGTGCTTCGCCCCGGAGATCGCGACCCGGTTCTGGCGAGCCGTCGAGGCCGACGACGAGGAGGCGATGAACGCCTTGCTGGCGACGTTCTACCTGCCGCTGGTCGCCTTGCGCGACAAGGTCCCCGGATATGCCGTCGCCCTGGTCAAGGCGGGCGCGAAACTCCGGGGGCTCGACGTCGGCCCGGTCCGGCCGCCGCTGGTGGATCCGACGGCCGAGCACCTCGACGAGCTCGCCGCCGTCCTGGCCGCCGGCCTCGACACCGTGAAAGCCCTCGACGCGAACAAACTGGACGCCGCGAACAAACTCAACCCCGCGAACAAACTCGACCCCGCGAACAAACTCGACCCCGCGAGCGAACCCGACGCCGCGGGCAGACACGACCCCGCGAGCAGACCCGACCCCGCGAAGGATCTCGGCACGGGGAAGGGGGCGGCGTGATGCGGATCAGGGAAGTACGGATCACCCCGATCGCGTTCCCCGACCCGCCGCTGCTCAACGCGGCCGGCGTACATCAGCCGTGGGCGCTGCGGACGATCGTGGAGGTCGACTGCGGTGACGGCCTGGTCGGGCTGGGCGAGACCTATGGCGACGCCCCGCACCTGACCTTGATGCGGGCGGTGGCGCCGCAGTTGGTGGGGGAGGATCCCTTCGCGACCACCAAGATCCAGCGGAAGCTTCAGGCGCTGCTGGGGGAGAAGGACGCCCCGGACCTGCACGGGCTGACGGGCCGGTCGAGTCCGGAGAAGACGGTCTCCCGCGTGTTCTCGCCGATCGAGGTCGCCTGCCTGGACCTGCAGGGTCAGGCGACGGGTCGGCCGGTGCACGACCTGTTGGGCGGAGCCGTCCGTGACGCGGTGCCCTTCTCCGCCTACCTCTTCTACAAGTACGCCGCGCACCCCGGTCAGGACGCGGATCCCTTCGGTGAGGCGTTGACGCCGGAGCAGATCGTGGCCCAGGCCGGCCGCATGATCGAGCAGTACGGGTTCCGCTCGATCAAGCTCAAGGGCGGTGTCTTCCCGCCTGACGAGGAATTGCAGGCGATCCGGGCTCTGAACGAAGCGTTCCCCGACCATCCACTGCGGATCGACCCGAACGCGGTGTGGAGTGTGGAGACGTCGCAGCGGATCGCCGCCGAGGCGGACGGGCTGCTGGAGTACCTGGAGGATCCGACGCCCGGCCGGGCCGGGATGGCCGAGGTCGCGAAGACGGCGACCATGCCGTTGGCGACCAACATGTGCGTCGTCGCCTTCGACCATCTGCCTGAGGCGATCGACCTCGGCAGCGTCCAGGTGATCCTCTCCGACCACCATTACTGGGGCGGCCTGCGGCAGTCGGCCCGGCTCGCCGGGATCTGCCAGACCTGGGGGCTGGGGCTGTCCATGCACTCCAACAGCCACCTCGGGATCAGCTTGGCCGCGATGACCCATCTCGGTGCCGCCGTGCCCGAACTCTCGTACGCCGCCGACACGCATACGCCCTGGCAGATGGGGGTGGATGTGGTGGAGGCGCCGTTGCGGTTCGTCGACGGGGCGGTCCTGGTGCCGACCGGTCCGGGGCTCGGCGTGACGCTCGATCGGGACGCGCTGGCGCGGATGCACGAGGACTATCTGCGCTGCGGAGTCACCGAACGCGACGACACCACTTACATGCGGCGGACGTTCAACCCCGAGTTCCGGAACACCAGCCCGCGATGGTGACGCCGAACTCGCGTCACACGATCAGGCTGAGCGGTCATGCGTACCCCTGGGATGTGAACGGAGATCCCGCCTTCGCGGACCGGGTGCGCGACCACGGCCTGGAGTGGGTGACGCTGGCCGCGGCCTATCACTCCACGCGGGCCGCGACCCCGCTGCACCCCGGGCATCAGCTGGTGGACGCGCATTCCGCCGCGCTGTATCGGCCGGTGCGCGACGTCTGGCGGGGTCTCGAACCCGTCGGCGCGAGCTGGCTGCCGGAGACCGATCCGTTCGGCCAGGCGGCGGAAAGCCTGCGCCGCAAGGGATTGCGGGTGAGCGCCTGGATCGTGCTCACGCACAACACCCGGCTGGGCCGCGACCATCCCGAGGTCGCGGTGGTGAACTGCTTCGGCGAGCGGTATCCCTACGCGCTGTGCCCGGCCCAGGAGGCGGTTCGCGATTATGCGGCGACGCTGGCGGCCGAGGCGGTGCACGACGTCGAGGTCGACGGCGTCTCGCTCGAGGCCTGCGGCCAGCTCGGCCTGGTCCATCTCAGCCATCATGAGAAGACCGACGACGCCTGGGCCCCGCTCGCCCAGCGGCTGCTGTCGATCTGTTGCTGCGCCGCCTGCCGGACCGCCTGGTCCGCGCGAGGTCTCGACCCGATTGAGGTGGTCGCGGGTCTGCGGGCCGCGGTCCGGTCCGGCGACGACCTCCCGCCCGAAACGTCCGCGCTGGTCCTGGCCGCGCGGCACCAGGCGGCTGATCAGTTGCGCGCGGCCGTTCTCCAGCTTGTACGCGAAAAGCAGCCGACGGCCGAGGTGACCCTCCACGGACACCCCGATCCGTGGGCGACCGGGGCGTCGCCCGGGCTCACGCCGACGGCGGCGGCCGACGTGGCGGCCGTGCTCGTGCCGTGCTGGCCGGTCGCACCCGGAAGCTACGACCTCGTCGAGCGCGCCGCCGCGTTCGGTAGTGTGGACGCGTACCTGACGGTCCTCCCGCCGGCAGGTGCCGACGCCGTCGTCGCGCACGGGCAACGCCTGGTCGCGGCCGGGGCAGAGCGGATCAGCCTGTACCACCTGGGGCTGGCCGCGGCCTGGCGGCAACCACTGTTCACGCAGCTCGTCGCTGCCCTTTCGGGAGGTCGTCCGTGAGCCTCGTCTTCCACGTCCCGTCCACCTCGCCCGGTACGCCCGCCCAGCGCCGGGAACTCCTGTACGCCCTGGCCACCGCCCTCGAAGCAGCGCGCGACGAGGTCGTCAAGGTCGCCGGGGAGGAGACCGGGCTGACCGAGGCCCGGCTCAATGGCGAACTCGACCGGACCTCCGGTCAGCTGCGGCTGCTCGGCGACTACGTGGCCGACGGGCGGCACCAGTCCAGCCGGGTCTCGCCCGGAGCCGGCCCCGGAGGCGCCGACATCCGGCAAATCGTCGTGCCGGTCGGCCCGGTGGCCGTCTTCGCCGCCTCCAACTTCCCGCTGGCTTTCGGCGTACTGGGGGGTGACACCGGCTCGGCCCTCGCGGCGGGCTGCCCCGTGTTCGTCAAGGCGCACCCGGCGCAGCCGCGTACGTCGGAGCTGCTCGCCTCGATCGCCGCGCCGATCCTCGGTGGCGCCTTCGGCATCGTCCACGGCGGCGCCGACGTCTCGCTCGCGGTCGTACGCCATCCGGAGATCAAAGCCGTGGGCTTCACCGGTTCGCTCGCCGGCGGCCGGGCGCTCATGGACGCCGCCGCCGCCCGACCCGACCCCATTCCCGTGTACGCCGAGATGGGCTCGATCAACCCGGTCTTCGTCCTGCCCGGGGCGGCTTCCGACCTGGATCGGGCGGCCACGCTGGCCGCTGCGGTGACCGGCTCGTCAGGTCAGCTGTGCACCAAGCCCGGCCTGGTCGTGCTGCCGTCGTCGGCGACCAAGTTCGCCACGGCGCTGGCGGAGGCGGTCGCCGAGACCCCGGTGCACCGGATGCTGACCGAAGGGATGGCGGCCGCCCACGCGGACTGGATCGGCACCCTGCGTACGTCGGGGCACGCGGTCTCCCTCGGCTCGGCCTCGCCCGCCGCCGTCGCGACCATCGTCGACGCCGCCGCACTGGGGGAGTCGCTCCTCTCGGAGCATTTCGGGCCGTCCGTCGTGATCGTGCTCGCCGACGACTTCACCGCGCTGGCCGCGACGCTCGAAGGGCAGCTCACCGCGACCATCCACGCCTCGTTGCCGGAAGACGCCGAAGACGCCCGCGAACTGCTGCCGGTGCTCGTGCAGAAAGCCGGCCG
>JABFYB010000096.1 GCA_013361475.1 Hamadaea sp. | reverse complement strand
TGTGCGGGCCGCCGGGCCCATCAGGAACAATGGACCGGCAGCGTTTACGTGGGAGAAGGACCGGACGAATGACGCAGAGCACGACCGAAGCCGACTGGGTGTCCCGTTTCGCCGACGAGGTGATCGCCGCGCACGAAAAGCGTGGCTCCCAGAAGCCGATCGTCTGCGCGTCCGGGCTCAGCCCGTCCGGCCCGGTCCACCTCGGCAACCTCCGTGAGGTGATGACCCCGCACCTGGTCGCCGACGAGATCCGCCGCCGGGGGCACGACTGCGTACACGTCTTGTCGTGGGACGACTTCGACCGGCTGCGCAAGGTGCCGCACGGCATCGACCCGGCCTGGGAGGAGCACATCGGCAAGCCGCTGTCGGCCGTGCCGGCCCCGCCCGGGAGCACGTACTCGTCGTGGGCGGAGCACTTCAAGGCCCCGATGAAGGCCGCCCTCGCCGAGATGGGCATCGAGGTACGCGAGATCAGCCAGACCGAGATGTACACCTCGGGGGCGTACCGGGAGCAGATCCTGCTGGCCATGCGGGAGCGGGCGAAGATCGACGCCGTCCTCGGCCGCTACCGGACGAAGAAGAAGACCGCCGACACCTCCGCCGACTCGGCCGACGAGAACGAGCGGGAGCAGGTCGAGGGGTCGGGCGCCGCCAGCGAGGACGACGGTGGCACCGCCGCGGGCTACTTCCCCTACAAGCCCTACTGCTCGGCGTGCGACCGCGACCTCACCACCGTCACGGCGTACGACGACGACACGACCGAGCTGACCTACACCTGCCAGTGCGGGCACGGTGAGACAGTCCTGCTGTCCCAGTTCAACCGGGGCAAGCTGGTCTGGAAGGTCGACTGGCCGATGCGGTGGGCGTACGAGGGGGTGGACTTCGAGCCGTCCGGCGTCGACCACTCCTCGCCCGGCTCGTCCTTCGTCGTGGGCACACAGCTCGTCCGCGAGGTCTTCGACGCCGACCCGCCGATCGGCCCGATGTACGCCTTCGTCGGCATCTCCGGCATGGCGAAGATGAGCAGCTCGAAGGGCGGGGTGCCGACGGCGGCCGACGCTCTCCAGATCATGGAGGCCCCGGTCCTGCGCTGGCTGTACGCCCGCCGCCGCCCGAACCAGTCCTTCACCGTCGCGTTCGACCAGGAGATCCACCGGCTCTACGACGAGTGGGACGCCACGTCGCGCAAGGTGGCCGACGGGTCCGCCACACCGGCCGACAGCCTCGCGTACGACCGGGCCGTCCGCACGGTCAGCGCCGGTCGCCTCCCGCTGACTCCGCGCCCGTTCACCTACCGGACGCTGGCCTCGATCGTCGACGTCACCACCGGCCACGACGAGCAGACCCTGCGTATCCTGCGCGACCTCGACCCGGCGAACCCGATCGAGTCCCTCGACGAGGCCCGGCCCCGGCTGGACTGCGCCGACCACTGGGTCACCACTCAGCTGACCCCGGAGGAGCGCACGATCGTCCGGGACGAGCCGGACGCCGAGCTGCTCGACTCGCTGGACGACGGTCAGCGCGAGTCGCTGCGGCTGCTCGTCGCCGGCCTCGACGACAACTGGTCGCTGGACGGCCTCACCACGCTCGTGTACGGCGTACCGAAGCAGCTGCTCGGCCTGCCGATGGACGTCAAGCCGACACCCGAGCTGAAGGTCGCCCAGCGGACCTTCTTCGCCCTGCTCTACCGCCTGCTGGTGAGCCGGGAGACCGGCCCCCGGCTGCCCACGCTGCTGCTGGCGGTCGGAGCCAAGCGCGTACGCACCCTGCTCGGCGGCTGACCGTCACGGCGCTGGATCAGGGTTCGCGGTCGAATCTTGCCTCAAGATTCGACCTGGAACCCTGATCCAGCGCTGATCAGCCGAGCAGCCACGCCGCGGAGGGGCCGGGCATCGTCCCGTCCGCGTGCGGTTCGGCCGAGGCGCACACGAAGCTTCCCCACTCTCCGGGGACGCTGAACGGCTCGTCACCGAAGACCACCACGCAAGTCAGCCGGCCGCGCCGGTAGGCGAGCACGTCCGTGCGTCCGGTGGTCAGCCAGTCGAGTGCGTCCGGCAGCGCACCCCGCAGCTCCCGGCGTACGCGCAACGCCTCGGCGTGCAGGCGCAGCGTCGAATCCGGCTGCGCCCACTGGTTTTCGGCGGCGTACCGGGCGAACCAGTCCGGTTGCGGCAGCCACGTCTCGGGCGTGGTGCTGAAACCGAAGGCCGGTGAGCCGGTCGTCCAGGGCAGCGGGATCCGGCAACCGTCCCGGCCGTGCTCGGCCCGCCCGGACCGGAACCAGGTCGGGTCCTGGCGCAGCTCGTCGGGCAGATCCAGCCATTCCGGCAGGCCGAGCTCCTCGCCCTGGTAGAGGTAGACCGATCCCGGCAGGCCGAGCAGCAGAAGCAGCGCCGCTCGCGCGCGGGCCTCGCCCAACGCGGTGTCGATCCGCCCGCGCTGCCGCGTCGGGATCACCAGGGCGGCCGGGTCGCGCTCGACGAGGCCGTACCGGCTGACCGTGCGGTGGACGTCGTGATTGGCCAGCGTCCAGGTGATCGTGGCGCCGGCTCCGGCGATCTGGGCCAGGCCCCGATCGATCGACGCGGCGAAGCCGCTCGCGTCCCAGCCCTGTGCGAGCAGGTCGAAGTAGAACGCCTGCGGCAGCTCGTCCGGGCGCAGGTAGTCCGCCAGGTCCGCGACGGAGGGCACGTGGATCTCGCCCACCAGGGTCAGATCCCGGTCGTACGCGTCGGCCAGCGCCCGCCAGCGCCGGTAGATCTCGTGGACCTCCGGCTGGTTCTGCTGGTACGCGTTGTACGCCGCCGGGTCGGGCCAGTCCGGCAGACCATCCCGCTTGAAAAGCATGTGGGCGACGTCGATGCGGAATCCGTCCACGCCACGGTCGAACCACAGCCGCAGCACGTTCTCGAAGTGCTCCGCCACCTCGGGCCGGCGCCAGTCGAAGTCGGGCTGGCTGGAATCGAAGCTGTGCAGGTACCACTGGCCGTCGGCCACACGCGTCCAGGCCGGTCCACCGAAGACCGACATCCAGTTGTTCGGCGGCAGCTCGCCGTGGGGGCCTCGCCCGTCCCGGAAGACGAACCGGTCACGTGCGGGTGAGCCGGGCTCGGCCGCCACCGCCTCGGCGAACCAAGGATGCTCCGCCGAGCAGTGGTTCGGCACGACGTCCATCAGGACCTTCAGCCCGTGCCGGTGCGCCTCGGCCAGGAACGTCTCGAACGCCGGCAGCCCACCGTACTGGGCATCCACAGTGGTGTAATCGGCGACGTCGTAGCCGTGGTCCGCGCCGGGCGACGGATAGCAGGGGTTGAGCCAGATCCCGTCGACGCCCAGTCGGACCAGGTGGTCCAGCCGCGCCGTCAGGCCGGGCAGGTCGCCGACGCCGTCGCCGTCGGAGTCCGCGAACGAGCGGAGATAGACCTGGTAGACGACGGCGTCACGCCACCAGGGTTGGACGGTGCGGACGGAGGTCGCGTCGGGGGCCGGTGCGGCCGTGGTCATGCTGGGCTCCTCGCGGGGTGCTTCGGATGTGCTGTCGAGTTCACGGGTGGGTCGATCAGTCCTGACTGATCAGGACGATCTGCCAGGCGTGCAGCGGCGGCAGATCGGCGACGACGTGCTCGCCGTCGGCGGTCACCGGGATCGGCTGGAAGGTCGGCGCCTGATCGGGGTCGGCGACCCGCACGACAGGCAGCGCCGCGCCCGTCCGGCGTACGCGCAGGGTCAGGCCCGTGACGTCGGGGATCGGTTGCTTCGCGCCGTCCCAGCTCGTATCGCTCTGCCCGGTGAGGTTGATCAGGTGGACGACCTGGCCGTGCGGCGTGTCCACGACGCGTCGCCAGACCGCGCCAGGCACGGCTTCATGCCGGATCGGGACGGCGTCGGAGCGTACGTCGATCTCATCGTTGAGCGCGCCGGTGACAGACCGGGTGATGTCGGCGGCGCCCGGCGCGAGCAGGATGTCCCCCGCCGCGACGAGTAGGTCGTACCACCGGGCCAACATGTCCAGTGTGGACGAATCAGCGGCGTGGTTGCGGACGTAATAAGGGTCGACCAGGACGTTGCCCGCCTCCCCGGCGAGCAGTTGCGTCGCGCCGTGCGAGAAGAGGGTCGCCATGGTGAGCCGGTTGACATCCTCCGCCACACTCACCGGCAGCTTGTCGTACGCCGTCTGGTACGCCGCGAGCACCGCCGGCCGAGTCGGTGCCAGCAACCGGGCACGGGTGGCGATCGCGGCGAGATCGCCGAGGTCGTCGTGCGGCTGCCACGGTTCGGTGTAAGTGACGTCCTGCGGTCGCAGCGCGGTGGCCCAGACCGGGAAGTCGTTGACGTTGTTGAAGATGAGCACAGCTTCGGGGAGCGCGAGGCGTACCGCGTCGATCAGGGCGCAGAACGAGGCGGCGACGTCGATCCGGGCGCCGTCGGCCCGGTCGGCGTAACGCGGATAGCCGTACTGGTCGAGGTGGAACCCGGCGAATCCGACCACGTCCGTCGCCTTGCGCAGGTCCGCGACGAAGTGCGCGAGCCACTCCGGATGGGCCGGATCGACGATACGCAGGAAGTCGGCCAGCGAATGGGGCTGCCCATCCGCTCGGAGCAACGCCGCGTGCTGCCACTGCGGCCACTCGCCGTCGCCGACGCCGTAGACGGCCGCGTACCCGATCGGCGCGGTGCCCGCCCGGCGCAGTTCGTCGGCGAGCCGGATCACCGTGTCGAGCGAAACGGGCTGGTCGAGCGGATCGGCGTACTCCGCCGGGCCGACGAGATCGGCGTGGCGGTACGCCCAGTCGTAGAACTGCGCGGCGCTCAGGTGCAGCCGTCGGAACAACCGCGCCACCGGCTCGGTGTCCCGCTCCGGCTGGTACGCCGCGACGAACCCGTACCGCAGTCGCGCCACCGGATCGGCGAGCACCTCGACGGCGGTGTGATCCGGGCCGAGGCTCACCGCGTACCCGCCCTCGGAAAGCAGCGGGAGCACGGCCTCGCCGGCGCCGGCGGGAATCTCCACCGCGGCGACCGGGCGCCCGAGCCGCTCCACGGTGAGCGTGCGCGCGACCGAGGCGACCGGCAGTTCGACGCGGATGGTCTCGCCTGGACGGTAGGTGGCTTTGTCGGGGAGCAGCATGGTCTTCCTAAGACTTGACGGCACCGGAGGTGAGGCCGGTGATGAAGTGGCGTTGACCGAGGACGTAGATCAGGACTACCGGGATCATCGCGACGATGGACGCCGCGAAGACCAGTCCCCAACTTGTGGCGTGCTGGCCCTGGAAGCGCGCGATGGCCAGCGGGAGAGTCTGCTTGGCGGGATCGCTGATGGTCGTCAGGGCCCAGGAGTACTCGTCCCAGGCGCCGAGGAAGCCGAAAACCGCCGACGTGGCCAGGGCCGGCCGGGACAGCGGCAGGTACAGCGCGAAGAACCGGCGGACGCTGCCCGCGCCGTCGATGGTCATCGCCTCGTCCAGCTCGACCGGCAGCCCTTCGAAGAAGCCGCGGATCAGGAAGGTGTTGAAGGCGAGGCCACCACCGACGTAGAAGACCACCAGTCCGGACAGGGAATCGGTGAGGTGCAACTGCCGCGCGAGCACGAACTGCGGAACGAGGATCATCACACCCGGCACCATCAAGCCGAGCATCATGGTCCAGAACGCCAGCGAGCGCCCCGGGAACCGGAACCGGGCGAACGCGTACGCCGCCATCGCCGCCAGCACGGTCGTCGAGAACGTCGTGACGAGCGCGACCAACAGCGAGTTCACGAAGAAGCGGGCGAAGTCGTTGTCGCCCCACGCGCCGGCGTAGTTCGCGGTGGTGGCCGGGTTCGGCCAGAACGACGGCGGCCACTCCAGCGCCAGCCGGTTCGGCTTGAACGACGTGATCACCATGTACGCGAACGGCGCGACCATCACGGCGGCGAGGAAGGTGAGCACGATCAGCCGGATCGTGACCTGCGTACGGCGGCTCGTCGGCCCGCTCTGGCGACTCATCGATCCTCCCGATCGGCTCGGCGGAAGGCGAAGGTCTGAATCATCGACAGAATGAGGACCAGGAGGGTCAGCACGACCGCAATCGCGGAGGCGTACCCGAAGTCGAGGTATTCGAAGGCCTGCCGGTAGAGGTAGGTCAGCGGCATCTCGGTCTGCCCGCCGGGGCCGCCGTTCGTCATCAGCAGCACGGAGATGAACACGTTGAAGCTGCCGATGACCAGCAGCACGCTGACGAACATGAGCGTACGCCGGAGGGCGGGCAGCGTGACGTGCCAGACCCGGCGCAGGTAGCTCGCACCGTCGACGGACGCCGCCTCGTGCAGCTCGACCGGTACGCCTTGCAGCCCGGCGAGCAGGATGACCGCGGTCCAGCCGATGCCCTTCCAGATCCCCAGTACGCACAGCGCCGCCAGCGCCGTCCAGCGGGAGTCGAGCCAGCCGGGCCGGGTGTCGGTGAGGTGCACGCCGTCGACGAGGAACCAGTTGAGCACGCCGTCGTTGGCGAACAGATAGCGGAACAGCAGCGAGACGACCACCCAGCTCGTCACGACCGGGAGGTAGAACAGCACCCGGAACAGCGTCCGGGCCGGCATCCGCGTATGCAGCAGCAAGGCCAGCCCGAGGCCGAGGAGGATCTGCCCCGGCACCGTGACGAGCATGTACACGGCGGCGTTGACGAAACCCAGCCGCAGGTCGGGATCGGTGAACACCTGCCGGTAGTGGTCCAGCCCGACGAAGGTGTTGTCGGCGCCCGGGATCGGACTCCAGTCGTAGAAGCTGATCTGTGCCGCCTTGATCGTCGGCCACAGCATGATCAGCACGAACAGCAGGAAGCCGGGCGCGAGAAACAAGTACGGCGTCCACCGCACCCGCCGTCGCCGGGCGACCGGGACCGGTGTCCCGCCGCTGGCGCGGCGGGACACCGGGTCGAGCACGGACGAACTCATGCCAGCAGCTTGTCGATCTCGGCGGCGGCGGAGTCGAGTGCCTGCTGAAGGCTGGTCTCCCCGCGGAACGCGGCTTGCAGCTTCTTCTGCAGCAGATCGTCGATCTTCGGCCAGGCCGGCACGACGGGACGGGGCTTGGCCGTCTTGAGCTGCTCGACGAACGGGGCGTAGGTCGGATCGACCGCGACGACGTCGAGATCCTTCAGCACCGACATCTGGCCGACCTTCGCCATCGCCAGCTGCGCCTCGTCGGAGAGCAGATAGCGGGTGAACTCCAGGGCCAGCGCCTTGTTCTTCGACGTCTTCATGACGACGACGTCCTCACCGCCGACGACGCTCACGCTGCCGCCCGGACCGGCCGGAACCGGGGCGGTCTGCAGCTTGAAGTCCGGGAACGACGAGGCGAAGATCGGGAACATCCACGGTCCGTCGAGGATGGTGGCGTACTGGCCCTTGGCCAGACCCTGGTCGGTCGGCGTCGAACCGGTGCCGCCGAGGACGCCCTTGCTGAGCTGACCCTCCTGGAAGAGGTCGAACAGCAGCTGGAGACCGGCGAGCGTTTGGGCCGAGTTCAGGTAGCCGGTGGCCTTCGTGTACTCGGCGTCGGTGATGTCGCCGCCCGCCGACCAGATCCAGGGCAGCACGTTCCAGCCCGACATGCCGTTGTCGGCGAAGGCGACGACGTTCTGGCCCTTCAGCTTGGCCGCCAGCGCCTTCAGGTCGTCGAAGGTCTTCGGGGCCTCGCTGACACCCGCCTTGGCGAGAGCGGCCGCGTTGAACAGCTGAACCCGCGTGTTGGTGTCCAGTGGCAGGCCGTAATAGCCGCCCTTGTACTTCGTGGTCGCCAGGGTGCCGGGGAAGACCTTCGCCGCGAGCGTCTGGTAGTCGGGCATGGCCTTGTCGAGCTGTTCGAGGACGCCGAGCTTGGCCAGCTCCGGCACCCAGCCGATGTCGGAGCGGACGACGTCGGGCAGGTCGCCGCCCGCGGCGGCGGTGATCAGCTTCTGGTGCAACTGGTCGTACGGCACGGCTACCTCGGTCACGTCGACGCCGGAGTGCAGTGCCTTGAAGGCGGGGATGATCACCTCCCGCAGCGTCTTGACCTCTTTGGAATCGGCGCTGTATGCGTGCCAGAACGTGATCTTCCCGGAGAGGGGACCGGCCGAGGCCGGCTGCTCGTCCTCGCCACAGGCCGCGAGGCCGACGGCGGTGAGGGAGGCGATGCCCGCGGCGAGCAGGCTTCGGCGCGACAACTGAGACATGGTGGGAATCTCCTGAGGGGGACGGTCAGGTGCTCACCGAGTGGGTGCGGTGAGGAACAGGTGCTGGATGGCGACCGCGGCCGCGCCGCGCGCCCAGGTATGTTCCGGCAGTGGCCGGATGAGCAGGTCACAATCCGCGGCCTGCCCGTACGCATGGGTGTAGAACGATTGGCGGGCGGCGCTCTCGAAGAGGTCGCTCGCCGCGAGACCCTCGCCGGACAAGATGATCCGGTCGGGGTTCACCAGATTGGCGACGGTGGCCAGGGCTCGGCCCAGCCAGTTGCCCGCCGCCTCGAAAGCCGCCACGGCGGCCGCGTCGCCGTGGCGGGCAAGCTCCGCGGCGGCGAGAATGTCCAGGTCCTGCCGCCCTGTGTCGGCTGCGACCTGCCGCAGGATCGCGGTGTCGGCCGAGCGCGCCTCGACGCAGCCGGTGTTGCCGCACCGGCACATCGGCCCGGCCGGGTCCAGTGGCACGTGGCCCAGCTCCCCCGCCAGCCCGACCGCGCCGTGCACCAGCGCGCCGTTGACGACCAGTCCGCAGCCGACCCCGGCCCCGATCGTGACCACCGCGAACGACGGAACGTCGAGGCCCGCGCCGAACCACTGCTCGGCGACGGTCAACGCGTTGACGTCGTTCTCGATCACCACCGGCAGGCCGGTGGCACCGGAGAGGATCTTCGCGAGCGGAACGTCTCGCCAGTCGAGGAACGGCGCGTAGCGCACCGTGCCGACCCGGGTGTCGACGTGGCCGCCCAGTCCCAGCCCAAGCCGTGTGATCGGGCCGTCCACCGCCAGCCGGAGCTGGCCGACCAGCCCGGCGACCGCCGTCACCACCGCGTCGACGCTGGTGGTGCTGATCGCGACCTCCCGCGTCGCCCGGACGTTCGCGAGGAGGTCGACGACCACGCCGACGCAGTGGTCGCCGGCGAGCTTGATCCCGATGACGAACTCCCGCTCCGGCACGACCTTCAGCGGCACGGTCGGGCGGCCCGGGCGGGTCACGTCCCCGGCGGCGTCCTCGACTAGATACCCCGCCTCGATCAGCGGCTTCGCCGAGCGGGTGATCGTGCCGGCGGACAGACCCAGACGGTGTGCGATCTCCGAGCGGGCGATCGGGCCACGCGTCAGCACCGTCATGAAGACGTTGGCGGTCGTCGCGTCGCCGACCTTGGCGGGAGCCGTCTGAGTCATGCTCGAAGTCTCGGCACATTATTTTTTTGCGTCAAGAAACAATCTCGTAACGGCGCTGCCAGGGAACCTGCTGCTTTCTTGCGCTACGCAACCAACTGGCCGCCGTGCCGTGCGTCGTTGCGCCGGCTTGCCGTCGCGCCGTTGTGCGCTGGATCAGGGTTCCCGGTCGAATCTTGGCCAGTGATTCGACCGCGATCCCTGATCCCGCGGTGATCTTGGGGCGTGGGACCATGGCGCATGCGCGCGATCGTCTTCGACTACTACGGAACCCTGTCGAACCCGGCCGGCGAGAGCGAGCGCCGCGAGCTGTACTCGCGTACCGGTGAGGTGCTGGGGATCGACGGCGGCGTCTTCTGGGCCGCGATGGTCGACAGCTTCCGCGAACGGATCGTCGGCGCGTACGGAGACACTCGGGCCACCCTGCTCGCCATGGCGCGCCACTGTGGGATCGAGCCCTCCGACGAGGTGCTCACTGCGGCACTACAGGCGCAGATCGAGGGCGCTCGGCAGACGCAGCGCCCTCGCCCGGACGCGGTGAAGACGCTGACCGCGTTGCGGGAACGCGGATTCCGGCTCGCGCTGATGAGCGACTGCAGCAGCGAACTCGTCGAGGACTGGCCGAACAACCCGTTCGCGCCGCTGATCGACGCGCCCGTGTTCAGCTGGCGGGAACGCGTCCGCAAACCCGCGTCCGCGCTCTACGCCGCGGCTGCCTCCCGCCTCGGCGTGACGCCCGCCGACTGCTGGTACGTCGGCGACGGCGGCGGCCGCGAACTCCGCGGCGCGCACGACGCCGGGATGCGGCCGGTCCTGGTCACCAACGCCGCGCACCCGGAGGCCGCGCAGCATCGGGCCGACCCGGACGAACACATCCCGGATCACTCGGTGGACGACCTGCCCGAACTGCTCGACCTCTGCGGCTGGGCCGCCTAGGCGCAAGGGCTAAGGCCGCCAGCCGGTCTCGGCAGCCCACTGCTCGGCCACGCCGATCACCAGGTCCACCACCGGGTCCTTCACCTCCGTGTACGCGATCCGATCCGGGACGCTCTCCGCCAGCACTCGCTTGAACTGGGCGTACGCCGGAATCGCGGCGGGCTGGGCCCGGAACCAGTCGCGGAACAACAACGCCAGGCGTTCATTCGGTGAGCCCGCGACGCGTACGTGGAGGTTCACGTCGCCCGCCGGATGCTCCCGCCGTCGCCAGAAGCGCTTCGCCCACCGAGCCGGATCGTCGACGCTCCCGGCCGGCACATGGTCCTGGTTGAACGACGTCCGTTCGAACCCGAGCGCGGCCAGCGGCCCATGGAAAGCCTCGGCGATGGAGTCGAGGTCGTTGACGCTGACCTGCAGGTCCAGGAGGTCCTTCGCGGCCATCCCCGGGATGGCGGTGCTGCCGATGTGCTCGATCCGCAACGCTTGCGGGCCAAGGCTTCCGGCCAGTTCGCCGATCAGCGTCCGAGCCCGAGCCGGCCACCGGTCGTAGTAGTCCACGACGACAGCCCGGTCACGCGGAAAGGTGATCGCCTGGGCGACGACGACCCGGTCCCCGTCGAACGCCAGCGCCGGGGAACCGTGCAGCTCGTAGCCGTCGGCCAGAGC
>JABFYB010000012.1 GCA_013361475.1 Hamadaea sp. | reverse complement strand
CCGCCGAGCAACCAGATACCGCTCGCGACGCCGACGGTGCCGACGGCGCGGAAGAGCCACTTGTTCATGTCCATCCATTCGTTGCTGACCGGTGCACCGAAGCACGTCCGTGTGCAGTCGTCCGACAAAATCAACGACCAAGTCGGGCAAATCGTTCTGCACAGGCACGTAACACCCGTCGGAGGCTTGTGCCGCAACCCCTACGATGCGGGCGTGGCCCCCTCAGCCTCCCTGCCCCCGTTCAGCCGGGGCGTACCGAAAATGCTGGCCGCGTTGCGGCCGTCCGCCCGCGCCGGTGACGCCGACACCTTCGTGGTGTGCGGTGCGAACGCGTTGACCTATCGGCTCGTCGAGGAGCTGGTCCAGCGGTACGGCGCCCAGGTCACCGTCGTGATGACCCCGGCGCAGAAGCGCACCGGCCGGGACTTCTCCGACCTGGCCGGCGTACGCGTGGTGACCGCCGACCGTCTCGACGACCGGGCCTTCATCAGCGCCGGGATTCGGGACGCGGCCGGGTTGGCCTTGACCGAACAGGACGACGTCGGCAACATCCACGCCGCCATGCGGGCCGAGGAGATCAACGGCCGGCTGCGGATCGTGATCCGGATGTTCAACCTGAGCCTGGGCCTGCGCGTACGTCAGTTGTTCCGGGACTGCGCGATCATCTCCGACTCCGCCATCGCCGCCCCGGCCTTCGTCCAGGCGGCGTTGGGCGACGGCGCGCCCACCTACTTCCGCCTCTCCGGCCGTACGCTCTACGCCGCGTCCCGGGCGGACGTCGCCCCGGGCGACGTGATCTGCGACCTGTCGCGGACCGGCCCGGACGGCGCCCCCGACGTGCTGCCCGACATCGACGTGCCGGGTCCCACGGATGTCGTGCTCGCCGTGGCGCACGGGGAACGGCAGACCAACGGGCACGGGCGCGGGAAGCCGAAGCGGAAGACCCGGCCGTGGAGCGTCGGCCCACTCGTCCGCAACCTGCGGCAGTCGGTCAGCCGGTCGCTGCGCATCGCCTTGGCGGTGACCTTCGGCGTACTGCTGGCCGGTGGGGTGAGCTTGGCGGTCAGCAGCGATGAGGGCGTCTGGGTCGGGATCTACAAGACCCTGCTCACGGCGTTCTCCGGGGCCGACGCCAGCGACAGCACCGCGGTGCAGATCAGCCAGCTCGTCGTCACGGTCGCCGGGATGGCCCTCGTCCCGCTGCTCACCGCGACGGTGGTCGAAGGCCTGGTCAACACCCGGCTCGCCGTCTCCTCGGGACGCCTGCTGACGCCTCGGGAGAACCACGTCGTGGTGGTCGGGCTGGGCAACGTGGGCACGCGGGTGATCCGGTCGCTGCACGATCTGGGCGTATCCGTCGTCGCCATCGACAAGAACGCGGACGCGCGGGGCGTCGCGCTCGCCCGCGAGCTGGACATTCCGCTGATCATCGGCGACGCCAGCCGGGAGGAGACGCTGCGGACCGCCTCGGTCACGACCTGCTCCGCGCTGGTCATCGTCTCCACCGACGACGTCGTCAACCTGGAGGCGGCGCTCGGTGGCCGGGCGCTGCGACCTGGGCTCAAGATCGTGGTGCGCCTGTTCGACACCGACTTCGCCGAGCGCCTGCAACGAACCTTCAGCATCGGCACTTCCCGCAGCGTGTCCGCGCTGGCCGCGCCGGCGTTCGCGGCCTCGCTGCTCGAACGAGAGGTGCTCGCGACCATTCCGATCGGCCGCCGAGTCCTGCTCGTCGCCGAGCTGCCGATCGCGCCTCGGTCCCGGTTGGACGGCCGCACCATCGGCGAGATCGGCTCGGACGGCGAGGCCCGCGTGATCGCTCTCACCGCGGCGCCGGGGCGGCTCTCGGCCGAGCCGCCAGGAGCGCGGTCAGGCGAACCCCGCCCGATCTGGTCACCGTCGGCGGCACGCCGGCTGGAACCGTTCGACCGGCTCACGGTCATCGCCACCCGGGCCGGGCTCAGCCGGTTGTTGCGGCTCGCGGCGGGACCGGAAGACCCGATCGGTCACGCGGTCGCGGTGGCTCGCTGATAGATCAAGATCTTGCGGGTACGCCGCCAGACGCGACGGACGCGGCGACGGGCGGGGAAGGTGATCAACAGGAGGCCCAGCAGCACCAGTCCGGCCGTACGCACGAGGCCGGCGGTGTCGACCGGCGGCCCCGACATCTGCCGCCACGAGTTGAATCCGACTCCGGCGGCGAAGACGTCGACGGTCGCCTGGCAGCCGGCGTACTCCGAACCGGTCGTGGTCTGTTCACACTGCGTACGCAGATCGGCGACGAGCCGGGAGTCGATCGCCGTACGCGCTTCCACACCGAGCGGCTCGCCCCGGCGCTCGGCGTACCGGAGCAGGTCGTAGCCGAAGTCGTGGGCCTTGCAGGCGGTGGCGAAGGCGAACGGACGGCCCTGGCCGGGGACCGAGCAGGAACCGTTCGGGTTGATCGTGCGTACCTCGCCGTCGGCGAGCGTGGCGGTGACGGGGGTGTAGCCCATGACCGCGGCGAAGCCGTCGGGCACCGCGGCCCGCCCGGTACGCACCAACGCGGTGACGGCGGCGCTCGCCGCCGGGTCGCTCTTCCCGGTCGAGGCGGGGGCGGGAGCGACGATGAGGATCGTGCTGAGCACAGCACCGAGGGCGGCGGCGAGCCAGAGCTTGCGTCGTCGCGTCACGAGGGTTCCTCGCCATCGTCGGTGGGGGGAACCCCCGGGGTCGGTCCACTGCGTTCGGCCGGCGGATGGGGACCGCCGAGGGGATGAACGCGCAGGCCAGGCTACCGACCGGGGTCGCAGAACCCGGGGAGGCTGTGACATCTGTCACCGGTCGTGTCGCCCGGCCGGGGTCCGCCGGACCGGCCTTACAACTCGGGCGAAACGGTCTGGCCGGCGGGCTCGTCGTCGTCGGCGTCGTAGCCGAGGATGGCCTGCTCGTCCGGTCGGTGGACCAGCACGTCGTTGAGGAACGACTGCACGGCCGGGGCCAGGCCGACGTCGCGGCCCGCCTTCTCGGAGAGATGGAACCGGTGCTCGATGATCTGGACGAACAGCTCCGGCGGCTCCAGCTTGCGCCGCAGCGCGGGTGGGACCGCGCGGACGACGGGTTCGAAGACCTCGGTGAGCCAGCGGTGCGCCGCCTGTGACTCGTCGGCGAGGTCCGACTCGGCCCGGTACGCGTCCAGGTCGTTGAGCAGCCGCCGGGCCTGGTTCTCCTCGGCGTCCAGGCCGGTCAGGCGCAGCAGACGGCGAGTGTGGTGACCGGCGTCGACGACCTTGGGCCGGATGTGCACCTGGCTGTCCACAACCGACATCGAGACCTCCTCGACGTCGAAGCCCATCTCGTTGAGCCGGCGGATGCGCCGCTCCATGTTGCGCCGGGTGTCCTTCTCGACCTTCTCCTCGTGGGTCAGCTCGTGCCACAGGGTCTCGTAGCGCCGGACGACCTCGTCGGAGACCTGCTCGGGGTCGATCGCCTCGTGGAGGAGTCCGGCCGCCTGCAGGTCCAGCGACTCGCCGAAGATGTTCGTCCGGGCGATCTCGAGGTCCTCGTCGCGCTGGCCGTTGGACAACCGCAGATGCAGCGCACCGGTCTCCGCGTCGACCAGGTACGCCGCGAACGCGCCGGCGTCCCGGCGGAACAGGGTGTTCGACAGTGAGCAGTCGCCCCAGAAGAAGCCGAGCAGGTGCAGCCGGACGAGCAGTGCGGCGAGCGCGTCGAGCAGCCGGTTCATCGTCTCCGGTCGCAACGTGTGCGAGAAGACGGCCCGGTACGGCAGGGAGAACTGGAGATGCCGGGTCACCAGCACCGGCTCAAGATGCTCGCCGTCGGCCGCCACCCGGTCGGCCACGATCGCGACCGCCTCCACCGCCGGCGCGCCCAGCCGTTCGAGCGCCCGGAGCAGGTCGTACTCCCGCTCGGCGATGCGCTCGCGGGTCTCCTTGGCGGCGTACACGGTGCCGTCGAGCCGGACGAACCGCACGACGTGCCGGGAGATGCCCTGGGGCAGCGCCACGAGGTGGTCCGCCGGCCAGTCCTCGAGCGGCGTGGGCCAGGGCAGCTCGAGGAGGGCCGGGTCGACAAGGGCCGAGGTGATCCGCACCCGACCATCCTCCTGGATCGGCGCACGCGTCGCGAGTAGATCGTGGCTCGTTGCACATCCCGTGAAGCCGGCCACCCCTGCAGGAGGCGATGAATGCGACGTACCCTGGCTCTCGCTCTAGGCCTGGCGGCCGTGCTGGCGGCGGGCACCGCGACCGCCGCGCACGTGCTGCGCCCGGACGATCAGCCCCAGCAGCAGATCTGGTCCGTGGGGGCCGAGGAGACCGGCAAGGTCGAGGCCGCGCGGACCACTCTCGGCTATGTGGGTACGCGGAAAGACGCGACCTTCCGCTACCCCGGCGCCGACTACGTGAAGGTCCACTTCACCCGGTTGGCGTTGCTGCCCGGCGACTACCTGACCGTCTCCCGGCCGGACGGCGGCGAAGTCCAGCGGTACGACGGAAAGCTGCTCGAGGGAGTGACCGACACGGTCAGCTCGCTCGTGAACGGGTCCGGTGGCAAGTGGGCGATGTCGATCACCGGCGACACCGCGGTCGTCCGTCTGCACCTGGCCGACGACGTCCTCGGACTCCGGGGAGACCTGGCGCGGCTGGGTGTGACCGTCGACAAGGTCGCCCGGGGCATGACCGCCACCGAGCGGGCCGCGAAGAAGAAGGCCGACGACGATCGCAAGCGGGAGCTGGCGCGAAACGGGCGGGAGGAGAGCGTCTGCGGCGGCGACGACAAGGCCGACGCGGTCTGCTACAAGACCACCGACCCGGTCATGTACCAGCGCTCCAAGGCGGTCGCCCGGCTCTTGATCAAGGGCACCGAGCTGTGCACCGCGTGGCGGGTCGGCCCGGACAACCGGATGATCACCAACCATCACTGCTTCACCACCGACGCCGAGGCGGCCGACACGGAAGTGTGGTTCAACTACGCGTGCGCCCGGTGCGGCGGGTACGAGGTGTTCAAGCCGACCAAGGTGTGGGCCGCGCACGTGCTGGCCACCGACAAGCGCCTGGACTACACCCTGTTCACCGTCGACGACTTCGCCGCCGTGCAGCAGTACGGCTATCTGCAGTTCGACGTGCGCGCCCCGGCCAAGGGCGAGCAGGTCTACATCCCGCAGAACCCGGCCGGCGAGCCGACCGCGATCGCCGCGTCCAGCGACTCCGACCGGCCGGGCAACTGCCAGATCGTCGACCCGGCGTACGACGGGTACGACACGGACACCGACGCGTCGTACTACTGCGACACCGAGGGCGGCTCGTCCGGCTCACCGGTGATCTCCCGGGCCACGAACAAGGTGATCGCACTGCACCACTTCGGCGGCTGCCCCAACTCGGGCGTACGCATCGACGAGATCTATCAGGCGATCGGACGCCTCCTGTAGTTTGGGCGGATGATCTCCCCCCGGTGGCGTTCCTGGTGGTGGGACGGCCTGCTGCTGGCAGCGCTGGCCCTGACCACCTGGCTGGCCGCCACCGGGGTCACCGATGATCTCGACCTGGCGATCCGGGCGTGGTGCATGGATCACGACCCGACCTGGGCGCGGGGCGTCGGCATCGTCGGAAACCACTTCGGCCAGGGCTGGGTGCTGACCGACGTGCTGACCGGTGGACTCACGCTCATCGCGCTCGTGCGTACGCGCAAATGGCAGGTGGTGCTGCCGGGAGTGGCGGCCTACCTGCTCGCGGGCTTCGGGGCGGGTCCGCTGAAGATCTGGTCGGAGCGGGACGCGCCGAGTTCGACGCTGTATCCACCGCAGATCGCCGTCCAATTCTTCAACGATCTCGCCGACTACGCCCGGTCCTTCCCGTCCGGGCACATCGTGAACACCTTCGTGTGGTGGCCGGCCATTCTGACGCTGCTGGCGATCGTGCTCGGGCGCCCGGTGCCCACCGGCGTACGCCGCTTCCTGCTGATCGCGCCGCCGATCATCGTCTTCGTGACGACGATCTTCCTGTCGTACCACTGGCTCACCGACGACATCGCGGGCGTCTTCCTGGGTCTCTTCCTCGCCCGTCTCTACGCCCGCATCCCTTGGCGCCGCCTAGGCCTTGCCGTTCCCACCGGATCAGGGATCCCCGTCGAATCTTGAGCCAAGATTCGACCCAGATCCCTGATCCAGCGCGAAAGCTAGCCCAGGAGGGGCGCGGAAGCTAGGCCAGGAGGGTGAGGAAGGCGGCGACGGTGTCGGCCATCGCGGCCCGCGCCGGCTTGAGGTACTTCCGGGGGTCGACCAGTTTGGCGTCCCCGTCGAGGATCGGCCGGACCGCTCCGGTGAAGGCGATGTTCAACGCCGTGCCGATGTTGACCTTCACGAGACCGCCCGCGACCGCCCGGCGCAGTTCGTCGTCGCCGACGCCGGACGAGCCGTGCAGCACCAGCGGCACGTCGACGGCCGTCCGCAAGGAAGCGATCAGGTCATGGTCGAGGGCGGCGTCCCGGCTGGTCATCGCGTGCGAGGAGCCGACGGCGACGGCGAGCCCGTCCACCCCGGTCGCCGCCACGTACGCGGTCGCGTCCGCCGGAGAAGTCCGCGCCCCCGGCGCGTGCGCCGACAGTGGGGCCTCACCGTTCTTGCCGCCGACCTTGCCCAGCTCCGACTCCACCCAGAGCCCGTGCGCGTGGCCGAACTCGGCGGCCGACCGCGTCGCGGCCACATTGTCCGCATAGGACAACGTCGAGGCGTCGAACATCACGCTGCTGAAGCCGTGCTGCGGAGCCTGTTTGAGCAGCTCGACCGACTCGACGTGATCGAGATGCAGCGCGCACGGCACGGCCGCGTCCCGGGCGACCGCCAGTGTCGCGGCGGCGATCGGGCCGACCCGGCCGTGGTGGAACTTCACGGCGTTCTCGCTGATTTGCAGGATCACCGGCCGCCCCGCGGCCTCCGCTCCTGAGACGATCGCCTCGGCGTGCTCCAGGGTGATCACGTTGAACGCGGCGACCCCGGAGCCGCTCGCCGCAGCCCCGGCCACCAGCTCAGCCGTGCTCGTGACACTCATGCGGCCACCACCGAGGTCACCTCGAAGGACGGCGAGAGCGTGACGACGTCGGCGCGCTTGCCGACCTCCAGCGAACCGCGGTCGCCGTCGAGGCCGAGGACGGCGGCCGGGGTCGTGCTCGTCGCGCGTACCACATCGGAGATCGAAAGACCGGCTCCGACGGCCTGGCGGAAGGCCGCGTCCATGGTGAGCGTGGACCCGGCGATGGACCCGTCGCGCGCGAGCCGGGCGACCCGACCGGCCACGACGACCGCCTGGCCGCCCAGTTCGTACTCGCCGTCGGGCATGCCCGCGGCGCTCATCGCGTCGGTGACCAGCAGCGTCCGATCCGGACCCGCCGTACGCGCGGCGAACGCGAGCGTCCCGTCGTGCAGGTGGAAACCGTCGGCGACCAGTTCCACCGCGATCTGGGCCGAGCCGAGCAGGGCCACGATCGGTCCGGGTTCCCGGTGGTGGATGGGGCGCATGCCGTTGAAGAGGTGGGTGGCCACGGTGGCTCCGGCGGCGATCCCCTCGAGCGACTGCTCGTAGGAGGCGTCGGTGTGCCCGAGAGCGGCCACGACCCCTTCCGCGACCAGCAGGCGGATGGCGTCGAGCGCACCCGTCCGCTCCGGTGCGATCGTCATCATCCGGACCGTGCCCTCGCCGAGCTTGATCAGCTCGATGATCTCCGCGGGGGACGGATCCCGCAGGTACGCCGGATTCTGCGCACCGCAGCGCAGCTCGGCCAGGTAGGGCCCCTCGAAGTGGATCCCGCCGAGCACACCTTCCTCGACGAGCGGCCGGTACGCCACGGTCGCGTCCCGCATCAGCTCGAACGGGCTGCTGACCAGGCTGGCGAGCAGGGTCGTCGTGCCGTGCCCCCGGTGGAAGGCGGCCACCTTCCGGGCGGCGTCGGCGTCACCGGTAGTGAACGTGTGCCCCCCGCCGCCGTGGGTGTGGATGTCGACGAAGCCCGGGACGATCCACTGCTCGGTGTCCGCCTTGCCGGGCGTGATGGCGGCGATGCGGCCGTCCTCGACGCTCAGCGAGCCGGTGACGACGCCGGACGGGGTGACGATCTTGCCGCTCAACCGGGTCACAGCTCGGCCTCCAGAGGGGTCAGCACCGCGGGGTCGGTGGGGTGGTCGAACTCGGCGACGGTCAGCGCGAGCAGGGCCGCGCCGAGGCAGCCCGCCTCGTCGCCGAGGCGCGCCCGGACGATCTCGGGTTCGGTGAAGAACGCGATGCGGTCCCGCAACGCCTGCCGGAGCGGGCCGAGCAGCTGCTCACCGGCTTCGGCCAGGCCGCCGCCGATGATGACGAGCGACGGGTCGTACAGGGCCTGCGCGGTGAGCAGCGCGTCGGCGAGTGCGTCGACCGTCTCGGCCCACACCTCCGCCGCGACGGGATCCCCGGCGGCCGCCTGCGAAGCGACCTCGCGGGCCGACGCCGTCACACCGACGCGTTCGGAGTAGCGCCGCCCGACCGCCGACGCGGAGGCCATGGCTTCCAGACAGCCCCGCTGGCCGCACCCGCAGACCGGGCCACCCGGCCGGACGATGATGTGCCCGATCTCGCCCGCGCCCCAGTGGCCGCCCGCCAGCACCTTGCCGTCGACGATGTGCGCCGCGGCGATCCCGGTGCCGATGGGGATGAAGAGCACCTGGTCGTAACCGGCGCCGGCGCCCAGCGTCGCCTCGGCCAGCCCACCCGTACGCACGTCGTGCCCGACGCGTACGGGCAGCCCGACGCGGGCGGTCGCGAGATCGCGCAGCGGCACGTTGCGCATGCCGCCGGTGTTCGCGGCGTACCGGATGACGCCGTCGGCCTCGTCGACGACGCCCGGGATGCAGATGCCCACGGCCACCGGGACGAGGTCGTCCGCGACCGCCTTGGCGGCCAGGCCTTCGACCACGCTCAGGATCGTCTCGACGACCGCCTCCGCACCCCGGTCGGCGCCGGTCGCGTGCCGTTCCGAGTGCACGACCTGATGGTCCGGGGTGACCAGGGCGCACTTGATGCCGGTGCCGCCCACGTCGACGGCGATGACGACCTGCGCGTCGGCGTCGGTCCGGCCGTTCGGCTCCGGCATCCGGCTGTAGTTCTCGCTCACGGTTCCAGGATCACCGATCGGGTGAGGTTCCGGGGAGTGTCGGGGTCCAGTCCCTTGTGCCGGGCGAGCGCAACGGCGAAACGCTGGGCCAGGATCAGGTCCGCCATCGGATCCCGGTCGGCCGCGTGCACGAAGGTCGCGCCGGTTCGGGCGACGTCGGCTTCGAGACCGACGGGAACCTCGCCGAACGCCCAGACGGCCCGGCCCGGCGCGGAGATCGAGATCGGGCCGTGGCGGAAGTCCATCGCCGGGTACGCCTCGGTCCAGAACGCGGCGGCCTCCCGGCACTTCAGGGCGGCCTCCTGGGCCAGGCCGACGGTCCAGCCGCGGCCGACGAAGGTCACCTGCTCGGTGGCGGCCGGGTCCAGCGGCAGCTCGGCGGTCACCGTGTGCTCGGCGTCGGCGATCGCGGCGCTGAGATCGGCGCCGAGATGAGCGCGGAACAGCGCGAGAGCGCTGGTCGCGAACCGCGTCTGCACCACCGACTTCTCGTCCGCCCAGGGGAGCAGGACCGTCTCGTCCGCCGCCGTCACGGCGGGCGAGTCGGGGTCGCCGACGATCGCCGTCGTCGGCACCGACGTCGCCGCGATGAGGTCGAGGATCTCCGTCGTCGTCCCGGATCGGGTGATCGCCACGATCCGGTCGTACGGGCGGCTCAACGGGAATTCCGAACCGGCGAAGGCGTCCGTCTCGCCGAGCCCGGCGGCCTCCCGGAGTCCGGCGTACGCCATCGCCATGAACCAGGAGGTGCCGCAGCCCACGACGGCGACCCGCTCACCCGGGCGGGGCAGCACACCGGCCGCCTCCCCGGCGAGGTCGGCCGCTCGCCGCCAGGACGACGGCTGGCTGGCGATCTCCTCATCGACGTACGCCATGAACCCACCTTTGCTCAAATTGGCTCGATAGAGCGAAGTTTCGAGCGACATTGTGCGCGAGACGGCGAACCGGCCGCAAGCCGCGCCGGACTTCGCGCAGGTCCGCGCTTTGCATCCGGGAGTATCGAGCATTACTGTGCACGAAACTACTCACCAAACGCGCAGGAGGCGACCGGTGGACCGCTACGCGCGCTGGAACTCGCTGTTGGAGCTGCTGACCGAGTCCGGCCGGGTCACGGTGGAGGAGGCGGCCGAACGCCTCGACGTCTCGCAGGCGACCATCCGGCGCGACTTCGATCAGCTCGCCCAACAGCAGATGATCACGCGTACGCGCGGTGGTGCGGTCGCCAACGGCGTCTCGTACGACCTGCCGCTGCGCTACAAGACGGCCAAGCACTCCGAGGAGAAGCAGCGGATCGGGGCGGCCGCCGCCGCGTTGGTGAGCCCGGGGATGGTCGTCGGCCTCAACGGCGGCACCACCACGACCGAGGTGGCGCGCGCCCTCGCCGTACGCCCAGATCTCGCCTCAGGCGCGGACGACGCGCAGCTGACCGTGGTCACCAACGCCCTCAACATCGCCAACGAACTGCTCGTCCGCTCCCGGATGAAGATCGTGGTCACCGGCGGCGTCGTCCGCCCGCAGTCGTTCGAGCTGGTCGGCCCGCTCGGCGGCGGCATCCTGCGCGAGGTCACCCTCGACGTGGCGCTGCTCGGCGTGGACGCGCTCGACGTCACCCTCGGCGCGGCGGCCCACCACGAAGGCGAGGCCGCGATGAACTCGCTGATGGTGGCGCGGGCCAAACGAGTCGTCATCATCGCCGACGCCTCGAAGCTCGGCGGGCACGCGTTCGCCCGGATCTGCTCGGTCGACCGGATCGAAACCCTGGTCACCGACTCCAGCGCCGACCCCGACCTGATCGAGGGCTTCCGGCACGCCGGCCTCACCGTCATCGTCGCCTGAACCGCCGGTCC
>JABFYB010000570.1 GCA_013361475.1 Hamadaea sp. | reverse complement strand
CTTTCGGGGCGACGGGCACTGTGACCGTGCCTCTACCATCGGGATTCTCTGAGGAGAAAGGACAGTGGTGACAGACCTCGCACCGGTCATGCCGGAACCACCTCGCGTCGCCCCCGTCTCCGTGCGGCGCAGCCGCGGTCCCATGCTGCTCGTCGGCAGCCTCGTGCTCGCCCTGCTGCTCGGCATCGGCGGCTGGGCCGGATTCTCGCTGCTGGCCGCGGCCGGTCCACAGGCCGCCGAGATCACGCCGGGCGACGCGGTCGCGTTCGCCGCGGTCGACCTTGCTCCCGGTCTCGGCCGGCAACAGAAGCTTTCCGCTCTGCTGGCGAAGTTTCCCAAGGCGTTCAGCTCCGAAGGCGACGTCCGCGTGGACGACGAAGCTCTCACCGCCGACATCACTCCGTGGCTGGGCGGCCGGTTCGGCGTGGCGCTGTGGATGCACGACAAAGAGGCGTACACGCTGCTGATGGCGGCCAGCCGCGACGATCGCAAGGCCCGCGGAGGCCTCGAGCGCATGCGGGGCCGCGAAGGCGCGGACAAGTTCGGGTTCGTCGTCGGCGACGGCTACGTCGTCGCAGCGAGGGGTACGCACAACGCCCAAGCCGCGGCGGAAGCGGCGAACGCAGCCGCCCGAGCCACTCCGCTCGCCGGTGTCACGGCGTACGCCGACGCGGTGAAATGGTTGCCCGAAGAGCACTTCGCCCACGCGTACGCCGATCTCAGCGGAGTGGGCAAGGCGATGACCATCATGATGATGTCGGGGATGGCCGACCTCGGCCTTCCGGACGAGGAGATTCCCGAGGACTTCCTTTCGGAGGGGTTCACGTCGTCGGACATGCTCTTCGGCGTACCAGGGTTGGCCGGCAAGCAACAGGGGACCCTCGTCGTCGGCGCGACGGCGACCGACGACGGCGTCGAGGTCCGGTACCGCACCTTCGGCGCGGCCGGGACGAGCGCAGCCCCGGCCGAGGATCTGATCGCTGCGGTCGGCGACCTCTCCGCCGACGCCGTGATCGCGGGTTCGGCCGCCATCGGCAAGGCGCCGGAGGGGCTCGACGGCATCTTCGGCGCCCCGACCCTCGACCCGGAGAATCTGGAAGGGCTGGACCCCGAGGACATCGCGGCGATCCAGGCGGAGTTGGCGAAGGGGCCGGATTTCGGCAAGGCCATCAAGGCCCTCGACTCGTCGTTCCTGACGTTCGCCCTGACCGGCCTGCGGGGTGACGTGCCCCTCCTGTCGGCCACCCTGAAGACCAAGGACGCGACCGCTTCGGCGGATGTGGCGGCGGCGCTCAACGCGATGCAGCTGCCGCTGAAGGTGACTGTCAGCGGAAGCACGGTCCAGGTCGTCTCCGACGGCTACTCGGCCACGGGGAAGCTCTCCGGATCGCCCCTGTTCCAGCGAGCGATTCAAGGACTGCCGAGTCACCCGGACACTCTGATCTACGTCGACGTGCCCAAGTACCTCGCGCAGACCGACGCCGACGCGCGTACGCGGGAACTCGCGGCGCCCGTCAAGGCGATCGCCGCCGCCTCCACGCCGCTCGGCGGCGACAGCGAGGGCATGGTGCGCCTGATCATCGAGTGACGCCCGGGCGGTGGGCGGGTCGGCCGATCCGCCCACCGCACCGGAGCAGGGCGGCGAACGACCGACGTCCCGGAAGCACGTACCGCGATAGGGCGGGCTCAGGCTGAGCGCGTACGCCGTCCCACGATCTCCTCGTCGTCGGCGACCGGGAAGTGGCAGGCCGCGGCGTGCCCGTCCGGATCGCCGAGCCGGGGGATGAGCGGCGGTTCCTCGATCGCGCAGATCTCCTGGGCTTTCCAGCAGCGCGTACGGAATCGGCAGCCGGACGGCGGATCGATCGGGCTCGGCACGTCGCCGGTCAGCAGGATGCGTTCGCGTTGGGCGGCGGAGCGGCGGGCGGGGTCGGGCACCGGCACGGCGGAGATGAGCGCGGTCGTGTACGGGTGGCGCGGGTGTTCGTAGAGCTGGTCGCGGTCGCCGATCTCGACGATCTTGCCGAGGTACATGACGGCGACCCGGTCGGAGATGTGCCGGATCACCGAGAGGTCGTGGGCGATCACGACGTAGGTCAGGCCGAGTTCGTCCTGCAGGTCGTCGAGCAGGTTCACGACCTGCGCCTGAATCGAGACGTCCAATGCGGACACCGGCTCGTCCGCGATGATCAGGCGGGGCTTCAGCGCGAGCGTACGCGCGATGCCGATCCGTTGCCGCTGGCCGCCGGAGAACTCGTGCGGATAGCGGTTGTAGTGCTCGGGGTTGAGCCCGACCAGCTTCAGCAGGTCCTGGACGGCCCGCTTGACGCCCTGCGGCGGTTTGACGTCCTGGATGTGGAACGGCGCGCCGACGATGGCCCCGACCGTGTGCCGCGGGTTCAGCGACGAGTACGGATCTTGGAAGATCATCTGAATGTCGCGGCGTAACGGGCGCAGGTCGCTCTGCGACAGGTGGCTGAGGTCCTGGCCTTCGAAGACGATCTGACCACCGGTCGGCTCGATCAGGCGGGTGACGAGCCGGCCGGTGGTGGTCTTGCCGCAGCCCGACTCGCCGACCAGCCC
>JABFYB010000596.1 GCA_013361475.1 Hamadaea sp. | reverse complement strand
GTGAACCTGCTCGGCACGGCCTCCGTCGTCCGGAGCGCCCTGCCCTTCCTCGCCGAGTCGGCCAACGGGCACGTCGTCACGGTGGCCTCGACGCTGGGTCTCCGGGCGTTGTCGGACGCGACGGCGTACTGCGCCGCCAAGTTCGGGGTGGTCGGGTTCACCCGGGCGCTGGCGGCCGAGCTGCAGGGCCGGACCGGGGTGACGATGCTCATCCCAGGCGGGATGCGGACGGGTTTCTTCGACGGGCGGGACGAGCAGTACAAGCCGGGGCCGGACGCCCACCTCAACGACCCTCGGGAGGTCGCGGAGGCCGTCGTGTTCGCGCTCAGCCGCCCGGCCGCCTGCGCGGTACGCGAACTGGTCGTCTGCCCGGACGTCGAGCCGTCCTGGCCGTGATGCCGAGCCGTCCTGGCTGTGATGCCGAGCCGTCCTGGCCGTGGTCCGGAGGGCCGACGACCTGAGGCGACATTAGGGGTGATTTGTTCGTCTTAGGGGTGGGTATAGGCTCGGCGACAGCCTGCCGCCTCCGGGTGGCCCGGCCGGATCGGGTGATGACGACGAGCCTCACGACGGTGACTCGAGAGAATCTGCGGACCGGTGTCTACGACCTACGGCCCGCGGGTTCGCTCGACCTCGCCGGGACCGCCGCGCTGCGCCGATCGGTGCTGAAGATCCTGCCGGAGCAGCCCCGGGTGCTGCTGCTCGGCCTGGACGGGATCGACGTACGCGACCCGCTCAATCTGAACGTGCTGCCCAGCCTCGACAAGCGTGTGATGCTCGACTGCGGCATCCGCCTCGAGTGCTATGTGAACCCGGTGACCGAGACCGGCCGCCGGATTCGCGAGCTCATCGGGTGGCGCATCGCACTGCACACGAACCGGGCCGCGGCCCTCGCGGCAGCCGACCAGGCGACCGCCGCCGCGCATCGGACGTACCGGCATCTCGCGCCGGGCGCCGACGCGGTCCGGGAAGCGCGGGCGATCACCCGCGACTGCTGCCGACGCTGGGGTGTTCCCCAGATGGCCGACACCGCCCAGCTCATCGTCTCCGAGCTGGTCACCAACGCGGTCCAGCACGCCCGGACCGAGATGGACCTGGTCATCACCCATCGGGGGGCGCAGCTGCACCTGCAGGTCCGCGACACCGCGTACGCCCCGGCGCTGTTCCCGATCGAACCGCTGACGAGCCTGGTCTACCACGTCGGCGACGACCGGATCGGCGGACGCGGCCTCATGATCGTCGCGATGCTGGCCAGCGCCTGTGGCACGACCGTCGGGATGCACGCCAAGACGGTGTGGGCCTCGTTGCGCGTCCGGCCGGCGGCCTAACCGACGCCGGTGTGCTCCGACTCCATCACCAGGATGACTCCGGTCACCTCGCCCGCGCTGGACACCAGCGGTGTGCAGACGACGCGGACGTCGATCTGGCGGCCACGCCGGTTGACCGCCGGCAACTGGGTCTCCTGCGGCTGAGGTTCGCCGTTGAGCACCTTGCGGATGGCCGGGCGGAGTTGCTCGACGGGCAGCCCGATGTCGAGGTTGAGGAAGTGCTCGCCGGTCGCCTCCTCCGTGCGCAGCCCCCACAGATCCTCGGCCCGCCGGTTCCAGACCTGCACGACGAGGTCGCGGCTGAGCACCGCGACGCCGGCCCGCAGACTCGTCAGCACGGCCTCCAGGAACAGATTGGCCTCGTCCAGCTCGTTCGTGCTGGCCCGGAGCTGGTCGTTGATGCTCTGCAGCTCGTCGTTGGTGGACTGGAGCTCCTCGTTCATCGTCTCCAGTTCCTCGTTGGTGGACTGGAGCTCCTCGTTGGTCGTCTCCAACTCCTCCACCGTGGACTGAAGTTCCTCGTTGGTGGTCTCGAGCTCCTCGTTGGTCGACTGCAGCTCCTCGTACGCCGTCTCCAGCTGCCGGTTGGCGTGTTCGAGGTCTTCCTGCAGCCGCCGCGCGCCGGTCACGTCGTGGAAGATCAAGGAGGTGCCGAGCAGCCCGCCGTCGGCATCCACGAGGGGATTCAGCTGAACCTCCAGGTGCACCGAATCGCCCGGCCCACGCAGGTACTCGACGTCGCCGGCGCGCGTCATCCGGCGCTCGACCTGGGTCTGCTCGATGAACCGGCGCAGCTCCAGCGGCCGGTAGGAGACGTCGAGGTCGCGAAACGGCCGGCCGATGTCGCGGCTGGTGATCCCGAACAGGCTCTCGGCCTGACGATTCGCCAGAGCCACCAGACCGTCCGCGGTCACCACGATCTGGGCCACCGGGCTCGCCTGGAACGCCTCGTTGCGCAACTGATCGATCGGGCCGACCTCGGTGCGGGCCGGTGCGTGCGGGACGTCGACGAACATCGCGCCGTTGGTCTGTAAGAACCTCGGTACCTTGCGGAACACCCGGCGTTTGAGATCGATCGGCGCGAACAGGCTGGTGTGGCTGAGCAACATCTCGGCCTTGCCGAGGAACAGCACCCCGCCCTCGCCGAGGGCGAAGTGGAACCGGGACAGGATGCGGGCCTGCGTCTCGGCGTTGAAGTACATCAGGGTGTTCCGGCAGACCAGAAGGTCGATCCGGGAGATGGGCGCGTCCTGGATCAGGTCGTTGCGCCCGAAGATCACCGACCGGCGCAGATCCTTGCGGAAGACGTAGCGCCCGCCGGTCAGCTCGAAATAGCGCTCGACCAGTTCGGGCGGCAGTCCGTTGACGTCCTTCTCGGTGTAGCCGGCCTGGCGGGCCTGCGCCAGCCCCTCCTCGTCGACGTCGGTCGCGTAGATCTTGACGCGTTGCCGGAACTCCTCCGGCCCGAGCACCTCGGCGAGCATGATGGCCAGCGTGTACGCCTCCTCCCCGGAGGCACAGCCCGCGCTCCAGATCCGGATCGGCGAGTCGGTGGGCTTGGTCAGCAGCAACGGTCGCACGACTTCGTTGCGCAGGAACTCCCAGGAGTCGGTGTCGCGGAAGAAGCCGGTGACGTTGATCAGGATCGTGTTGAACAGCGCCGTGAACTCGTCGGGGTGCAGCTCCAGGTAGTCCTGGTACTCGCCGTAGTCCTGGATGTCGATCTGCGTCATCCGGCGACCGACCCGCCGCATCAGGCTGGACCGCTTGTAACCGGTGAAATCGAAGCCGCGCGCGTCCTTCAGATACGTCAGCAGCGCTTCGAACTGGGGATCTGCCTGGATCATCATGGCCAACGTCCTCCGGGCACACGCGTCACGCCCCGAGTACCGTACTCCATCAGGCCGATCATCTGCCCGAACCGCGCGTACGCGTCACTCCGACGACTGGACGGGCGACCCGTCGGCGGTCGCCCCGATCTGCTCGATCAACCCTTTGATCATCTCAGCGGCCTCGTCGGCGTCCCGGGCCATCGTCTCAAACCGACCGACGGTGTGGCGGCCGCCCAGCCGATCCTCGAACGCCGCGGCCATCTGACGGCTCAGCGCGGACTTCTCCGACAGCGCCCGCAGCGCCATCCACAAGGAACTCTCCAGCGCCGCCGACTGCTCCTCCAGCAGGCTCTCCGGGGACCAGGCGTGGCCGACCCGGCAGCGATATCGAGGGCTCGGCACACCGCTGATCTCATACAGCGCGCCACCGCACGCGGGGCAGCCGTAGGTGGCCGGCGAACCCAGGTCGCTCTCTCCGTCGGGAACCGTGCTGGCCACGTCCACCTCGGTGTTCAGCAGCGCGTCCTGCCCCGGGACGAAGGGCGGGGCCGGTTGGCGGACGACCTCGCCGAGGAGCGGGCCGATCTTGGTCACCGGCAGCACGTGGTCGACCTCGCACGCGTTCATCGCCGCCCGGGGCATGGCCGGGTACGCGGCGTCGGCCGGGTCCTGGACCACGGTGATCCCGCCGAGCTGGGAGACGACGGCCAGCCCCGCCGCACCGTCGTCCCGCGTACCGGACAGGACGACACCGACGACACGCGGGCCGAAACTCCGCGCCGCGGACCGGAAGAGCGGGTCGATCGCGGGGCGGTGACCGTTCTCCGACGGGCCGCGCGAGAGCCGGATGCGGTTGTCCAGCACCAGCAGATGCCGATCGACGACCGCGACGTAAACGCGCCCGTGCCGGAGCATCTCACCGTCCACGGCCGGCCGGACCGGTAGGCTGCTGACCCGGGCGAGGATCGCGGCGAGCGCGCTCGGGGCCGACCTCGGCACGTGCAGCACGATGAGGACCGCGGCGGGCAGATCGCCGGGCAGCCCGGCGACCAGCGTCCGTAAGGCCTCGACACCACCGGCCGACGCCCCGACGACCACCACGTCCCGATGCGTCACTCCTCTGACTCTAGGCGTTGGCCTCGTGTTACGCGATCCAGCACACCGGTCCCGCCAAATGTGGTTCATCGACCGATCAAGTGGGTACGCCACACGGCCGACCGCTGAATCTCCCGGATTTCCGGTGGTTCGCGAAAAACAGACGTTGAGCGCACCAGATGCCAAACGGCGGCTGGAACCGATGGAGGCCGAAGATGACGCCGAGCGACTTCGAGGCGTGGTCCGTGGCCGGTCCGGACGGTGAGGTCACCGTCTTCCTGCGCGGCGAACTCGACTTGTCGGCCGGCGGCCGGGCGCGGCAGGCGCTGCTGGGCGCGATCACCCGAGGCGGCGGGCATCTGATCGTGGACGTCTCCAACCTCGCCTTCATCGACGCGACCGGCGTCCGGGACCTGATGACCGCGCAGCTCGCGGCGGAGGCGGCGGGGCAGCCGATGCGCGTCATCGGGGCTCAGGGCATCGTGGCGACCGTCCTTCGCCTGCTGCAGTTCGTCGACGACGCCGACGCGTCCTCGGTCCCGCCGCAGCCGCCGGCCCGGCGGAGGGGGTCGAGCTGACCCTCAGACCGGCGGGCGGATGACCTCGTCCACCCGTCGCCGGTAGTCCGGATCCGTGCGGTAGACGAACAGCATCGCGCGTACGCGCACCGCGGCGGCGACGCCGTCGGAGATGCCGAACTGCTTGAGGGCCAGATCCTCCTCCGTGCTCAGGCCCACGGAGAGCCGCTCGGATCGTCTCGTCCCGGCGGCCGGGCCGTCGGCCACGACGGTCGGCGTGGCCATCATCGACTGCGCCGGGCTGGTCGCGGTGGCGGCGAATCCCCGCAGGTAATCCCGCCCGTGCCGAGTGGACAACGCCCGGAGGACGGCCTTCAGCAGACCCGCCGAATCGGCGGCACGCTGATGCCACCGCCGGCCGTCCTCGGTCTCGAGCCACGCCCGCGCCATCCGTGCACCGGCTTCGAAGTCGTCGGCGGCACGTCCGGCCGGTTGCTCATCAGCGCGCGGCCGGGCCCGCGGCACCGAATTCCTGGGGGTCGTCATGCCCCGGCGCGCTACCCCGTTGCCGCCGTCTCAAACCTCGGCGCCACGATCGGATGTCGTTCGGCCGGGCAAGTGTCGCCGAACTCGTTCTCGGGTAGCGCGAACCCCCATCGAGGTCGAGAGTGTGGGTGATGGCCAGCGTCCGCATCGACATCGTCCACCATGGTCGGACCGTCGCCGAAGTACGGGTCCACGGTGCGGTGACGCTCGCCACCGTGACGCAGATGCGGCTGGCGATCCGCAAGTGCATAGCGGACGCGCCCCGTCTGATCATCCTGTGCCTGGCCGAGGTGACCGAAGCCGACGCGACGGGGCTGCTGGCCCTGCCGACCCTCCAGCGTTACTGCTGCGACCTGGCCTATCCGATCCCGCTGCTGATCCAGGCTCCGCCCGGCTCCACGGCGGCCCAACTGATCCGGCATCACCTGCACGTACGAGCCACGATCCGCGCCGACGTACGCCCCTCGTCCCCGATCCGGCTGCTCCCCGTCGACCCGATTCCAGAAGCACGGCTGACGCTGCGGCCTGGCCCTTCCACGCCGGCTCGCGTGCATCGGTTCGCCGGCCGGACCTGCTGGAGCTGGCTGATGCCCTGGATGGCCAACCGCGTCCAGCTGGTCGCGGCCGAGCTGGCCGCCAACGCCGTACGCCACGGCACTGGTCCGCGTACGCTGCTGCTCACGCTGCGGCCCGAGGCGTTGCGCATCGTCGTCGGCGACTCCGCGCGGGACCTCCCCCGGATGGTTCTCGACAGCGAACCCGACGTCACCCATGGGCTGGGAGTCGTCGATCTGGTCGCCCAGCGCTGGGGCACTGTCCTGTCCGGACGGGGCAAGGAAGTGTGGGCCGACATCCAGCTCGCCCGCGTCGGCTGACCACGCCTGCGCACCGAGCCGTGGGTACGCCGGTGCGCCCGGTCCGGCGTACCCACGGCGAGCGGTCAGCGGACGTAGATGACGGGCGCCGGCGGGGTGCTCATGCCGTCGCCGAGGAAGTAGGACGGGTGCGGCGGCTGGTTGTAAGCGGTGTTCTGCCAGGCCAGCGCCACCCGGTATTGGGCGTCGTGCAACAACGTGTACAGCCGCCGGTCGGTCGGCGTCGGCGTGGCGTAGATCCGCAACGCGCTGCTGTCGCTGGTACGCCACACGACCTCTTCGCGCCAGTCGCCGAACAGGTCGCCCGACAGCGCCGGGGTCGACTTCGTGCCGTTGTTCGACGCGACGTTGCTGCCGGTCAGCAGGCGAGTGTCCGACGACGTGCCGTACTTGTCGATGTGCGTCGCGTCGAGCAGCTCCCGGACCGGGTCGCCGTCCCACCAGATCAGGAAGTTGGTCGAGCCCGGTTTGCGGCCGATCTCGGCCCCGGTGGCTCCGTTGCGCAGCCCCGACGGGGACGAGGACCACGCCTCGGCGCCCGGCGAACCGGCCCACACGTCGTCGGCCACGGCCCGGCCGTTGTCACATCCGCACGACGGGTTCGACCAGATGATCTGCCCCGTCCGCGCGTCGGCCATCCACGCCGCGACCTCACTGGTCGTCTCGCTCGGCTTGAACACCTCGAGGCCCGGCCGCGACGGGATCAGGTCTCCCACGTGGTACGCGTCGCCGTGGTGGGTCCCGTTGGTCCACAGCCCCGCGCCGTTGTCGTCCACCGCCATCGAGCCGTACAGCACCTCGTCCCGGCCGTCGGCGTCCACGTCGGCGATCGACAGCTGGTGGTTGCCTCGGCCGGTCCAGGTCGACCCCGACACGTTGGAGTCGAACAACCATCGTTGCGACAGAGCGCCGTTGCGGAAGTCCCAGGCCGCGATGACCGACCGCGTGTAGTAGCCGCGGGCCATGATCAGGCTGGGCTGCTTGCCGTCCAGGTACGCCACCCCGGCCAGGAATCGATCCACCCGGTTGCCGTAGGAGTCGCCCCACGACGAGACGGTTCCCCGGGGCACGACGTAGTTCGCCGTCGCCCGGATGGCGCCGTTCGGCCCGTTGAACACGGTGAGGTATTCCGGCCCGGACAGGATGTAGCCGGAGCTGTTGCGGTAGTCCGCCGAGGAGCTGCCGATGACCTGCCCCGTCCCGGACACCGTGCCGTCGGCGGTCTTCATGGCCACCTCGGCCTTGCCGTCGCCGTCCAGGTCGTACACCTGGAACTGGGTGTAGTGCGCGCCGGCCCGGATGTTGCGGCCCAGATCGATGCGCCACAGGCGGGTGCCGTCCAGCTTGTATCCGTCCACGTACACGTTGCCGGTGTAGCCGGACTGCGAGTTGTCCTTGGCGTTCGACGGATCCCACTTGACGACGAAGTCCAGGACTCCGTCACCGTCGAGGTCTCCGACGCTGGCGTCGTTGGCCGAATACGTGTACGCCACCCCGTCCGGGGTCGTGCCACCGGCCGGGATCTGCAACGGCACATCCCGATAGCCGTTGGCGAAGGTGATCGCGGCCGGCGACGCCGCCTGCTCCACGCCGCCCACGACGGCCCGCACGGTGTACACCGCGTCGGCGGCCGCCCCGGCGTCGAGGTAGTTCGTCAACGCGCCCGAGAACACCCGGGTGCTGCCCCGGTACAGGTTGAAGGTCACCGACGACGGGTCGGTGCCCAGCAGCCGCCAGCTCACCAGGTTCCCCGATCCGGAGTGCACGCTGGTCACGCCCCGGTTGAGCTTCTCCATCTGCCGGCCCTGCTCGACCGGCGGCGTGGTGCCGGCGGTGTCGGCGTCGAGATAGTCGATGTTGGCCAGGCCGTCGGCCGAGGTCGGATTCAGCCGGACGGTGTTGGCGCCGGCGACGAGCGAGACGGACAGCGTCTTGGTCGCCCAGGTGTCCCAGTTCGCGGTGGCGTCGAAGGTCAGCGCCGACTGCACGACCGAGCCGTTGACGATCACGTCGGCGGGCCGCGTCGCGGTGGTGCCGTTGGCGTACCCGATGGTGATCGTCGCGGTCCCGGCCGCCGCGGCCGTGACGGTGAACTGGGCGGCGGAGCCGACGGCGTTGGTGCCGTTGCAGAAGCCGCTGCCGGAGAATCCGGTGTGGTTGGACTCGATGGCGCCGGCGCAGGTCGCGGGCGACGCCTCGGCCTCGTAGCGGGTCACCGCCGCCGAGGCTGCGGTGACCGTCGTGGTGACCGTGCCGAGCGTCGCCACCGCACAGGCGGACAGCAACGCGACACGGCGTTTACGTGAATGCATGATGATCTCCATGGCATAGATCGCGAGCGCTCGGATTGAAACGTTAAATGTCCTTTTCGGACGGTCGGCTGCCCCGAGTGGGCACGTGACGGTGACGAGCGATCAGCACCGGGCGCGGTGGCCGGGCGCCGTGGCCGGAGATGCGGTGACGGAGGTCGTTCGATTCATCCGTGGACTCCTCGCGGAAGGGAACGGGCCGGACCAGTGGGCGCTGGTTTGCTCCGGCTCAGGGGACGGCGAGCAGGACACAATCGATAGACGGCAGTGACTTCCTCGCCAGGCCCGAAACTAAAACGTTTCAAGGAAGGCGTCAAGCGTTGCCGGTCTTCGTGGCACATCCGGCCGCCCGTTCCCGGTCTCACCGGGCAGAATGATCGCCGTGATCAGCGCCCCCTCGCTTCTGCGGTCCACCGACAAGCTCTCCTACCCGGAGCGCGTACGCCTGCTGGCCCAGCACGCCCGCCGCTGGCAGGGCACACCGGAGCTGACTGCGCTGGTGACCGAGCTGGGCACTGGCGACGCGTACGCGCGGGAGATGGCGGTCTTTCTCGCCGGAGCCGCCCGGGACGATGGAGCGCTGCGTCCCTTCCTCGCCGATCCCGACCCCGTGATCCGCGCGCGGGCGACCAAGATGTGGCTGCTCAGCGGAGCCGTCGAGCACTCGGCGGTGATCGAGCTGCTGGACGACGCCCCGTACGCGACTCGGCAGGTCGTCTACGCTCTGCTGCGGCGCAAACGCAGCCGACGTCGGCTGCCCGGCCTGGCCGACGCGATCGTCGACGGCGTACGCGCCCGGTTCGGTGACGAGGAGGCGGCCCGGCTCCTGCCGTCCTGTACGCCGCAGACGGTGGCCCGGCTGCTTCCCGAGATCGGCCCACGCCGGACGTGGCATGCGACGGTCGCCGCGCACCCGTCGACGGCGCTGACCGAGGCTCGACGGCAGCTGGCGAACCTGCCCGAGGCACAGCGCGCCACGTGGTGGAACTGGCCTGGCGGAGCTGTCCTCAGTGCGGCGAACACCCATCCGGAGGTCGTGCTGGACCTCCTCACCGAGTACGCGCCGGCGACCAGCCTGCCCGGTTCCGCGGCCGACCACGCCCGGCTGGCGAAGGCGTACCCGGAGCGGTTCCTGGCACTGATGCTGGATCGGCGGCGCTCCGACTGGCTGCGCCGCGCCCGGTTGCCGCGTTCGCTGGTGACGGCGTTCCGGCGGCTCGGCGACGATCAGCTCATCGACCTCGCGGTGCGCCTACGGGACGCCGGTCGGCTGCCGGACCTGCTGACCGGACTCGCCCCGAGCCGGCGCGGCGCGATCTTCGACGGCGCGTACGCCGGAATCGACCGGACGCAGCTGATGCTGAGCGACCCGGAATTGACGGTTCTTCCGTGGCAGCGGCGGGTGGCCGAGGCGCGGCGGATGCTGGCCTTGGAGCGTACGCGGCCGGCCGTGCTCCGAGTGCGGCTGACCGGTTTCCTGCCGTGGGCCGAGGCCGAGCCGGAACTGCTGACGGCGGCGCGCTCCCCGGTGGCCGACGAGCGGGCGTACGCGTACGAGCACCTTGTGCGGTGCGCCGCGAGGTCGGCGGATCCGGGGATCGTGACCCAGCTGGTCCAGCTGCTGTTGCGGCTGCGCAACGAGCAGGACCCGGTCCGCTCGCGCGCTCTCGCGGCGCTCGCCACCGTGCCGCCCCGGCTGGTCGAGGAGGCGGCCGTCGACGGTTTGACGACTCTGTTCGGCGACGCCCTGGCCGCCCGCGACGCATCGGCGACGACCCGGTCGGCGATCCAGCGGATCGCGCTCGGGGTGCTGGTGACGCACGCGACCGACCCGGCGTTGAGCCAGCCCGCGCTGCTGTGGCTGGAGGCGCTGTTCGGCGACGATCGGCTGCCCTATCTGGGCCGGTTGGAACTGCGGCGCGGGCAGGAGCAGGAGGCGTTCGCGGCGGTCCGCGACTGGATCGAACGAGGGGTGCGTCGCACCAAGTTCGCGCTGCTGCTCGCCTTCACGACGGCGCTCGGTCGGCGTGCGTACACCTTGGTCGACCTGCAGGCGATGCTGCGCGAGGCGATCCGCGTGGGCCGGCCGTCCACTGTGGTGCGAAGCGCGATCGACCTGTGGCTGGACGATCCCGCGCACCGCGACGCGCGGGTCGAGGAGGTGCTGCGCGCGGACCTCTCCACGATCGCGTTGCCCTCGGTGTGGTCGATCGTGCGGTCCCGGCGCACCGACCTGCTGGATCTCGTCCTGGGCAAGCGGGCGCCCGCCGGGGCCTTCCTCGCGAAGGGCGCGCGGTGGGTGCCGGGTTATGTGCCCGACCCGCGACGCTGGCCGCCCCGCCACCGCGCCCGGTACGTCGAGTTGCTGGGCGCCGTCGCGGCCGACGCCGGGGCGACGATCAGCGATCGCTGCGGCGCCATCTCGTCGGCGGCGCGCGTCCCGGACCACGGCCGGGCGGTCGCGCTTCGCTGGCACGACTCCCCCAACGTCGCGCTGGCGGAGGCGGCGCTCGGCGCGCTGCCGTGGACC
>JABFYB010000612.1 GCA_013361475.1 Hamadaea sp. | reverse complement strand
GTCGATGAAGGTCACCCCGCCGTGATCACGGCGCCGGGCCACCCAGCCCGCGAGCGTCACCACCTCACCGACGTGCGTCGGGCGCAAAGTGCCGGCGTTGTGGGTGCGGATCACGGTGACTCCTTCACGGGCTTCAACAGCTGCCTCGTCATTCTTCCATCCAGCCGCGCCGCGTCGCGCGCGGACCGCCCCATCCGGACGCGCGGCCGGGCGCTGGATCAGGGTTCGCGGTCGAATCTTGCCCCAAGATTCGACCGGGAACCCTGATCCAGCGGGGGGAGGAAACGGTCAGCGGGCGCCGGTCAGCACCTCCGCGGCCGCCCGCCCGCACACCGGGGCCGATCCGAAGGTCGCCACGTGCATGGAACCCACCGGTTCACCGCCCGGTACGCCCATCTCGACGACGTAAGCGTCCGGCCGCTCGGCCAGCGCCGTACGCAGTGCGGTCGACAGCCAGTCGTGGCGGTGCGCGTCGCGTACGACCAGGACCAGGGGGCGCCCGGAGGCCGCCTGCAACGCCGCCGGAAGGCCACCGTTACGGGCGGCGGCCGCGTCCAGACGCTCCACTGTGGTCCCCGGCAGGATCTCGGCCAGCGGTCCCCCGACACCCCACGGCGTGGCGGCGTCGACCGCGAGGTTGACCGAGGTGGTGAACTCCACGACGTGAGCCGGCTTCATCAGCGGCTCCGCCGACGGAGCCCGCCACGTGCGTACGGCGCGGCGGGCGGCCTCCAGACCCGGCCGGCCGCCACCCGCGTGCCACCGGGCGGCGGCTTCCTGGCGCACGGTCGCCTGCGCGGCCGACCACGAGGCGAGGGCCGCGACTCGTCCAGCGGCTTCGGCCAGCCGCTCCTCGGTGAGCGTTCCATCGTGGACGGCCTGCACGAGGGCGTCCCGCAGCAGGATCGCGGTCGCCTCGTCGGCCGTCTCGCCGCCCACGCAGACGGCGTCGACCCCGGCCGCGATCGCGCGCACGACGGCCCCGGCCAGCCCGTACTGCGCTTTGATCGGCGCCATCTCGATGCCGTCGGTGACCACGAGACCCGTGAAGCCCAGCTCGGTGCGAAGCAGGTCCATCACGGGCGCGCTCAAGGTGGCGGGAACCGCCGGGTCCAGGGCCGGGAGCAGGACGTGCGCTGTCATGATCGACTGCGTACCGGCCTCGATCGCGGCCCGAAAGGGGGCCAGTTCCAGGCGAGCCAGCCGCTCGCGGTCGGCGTGCACGATCGGCAGGCCGTGGTGGGAGTCCACATCGGTGTCCCCGTGCCCGGGAAAGTGTTTCGCGCACGCCGCCACGCCGCTGGACTGCAGTCCGCGTACCCAGGCGGCGGTGTGCCGGGAGACCAGATCCGGGTCGGCGCCGAACGAGCGCACCCCGATCACGGGGTTGTCCGGATTGTTGTTGACGTCCGCCGTGGGCGCGTAGTTCAGCGTGATCCCGGCCGCGGCGAGCTGGTCGCCGATGTCGGCCGCGACCGACGCCGTCAGCTCCGGGTCGTCGGCCGCGCCGAGCGCGTGATTGCCGGGCCGCGTGCTGCCGCTGCCGATCTCTATTCGCGTGACGTCGCCGGACTCCTCGTCGAGGGCGATCACCACGGCGGGATTGTGTGCGCGCAACGCGGCGCTGAGGGCGGCGAGCTGGTCGAGGTCGGCGATGTTGCGCCCGAACAGCGCCACACCACCGAGACCCTCGTCCAGCCGCCGCCTCAGCCACTCCGGCGGCGTCACACCGACGAACCCGGGCTGAAGCACCCCGTCCGCCCAGATACGAACCTGGTCTGCCATGGAAGGCAGACTAATCTTTAGGTTTCTTTATTGTAAGTGGTCTCCCGTCATACGATCGGTCCGGAAACCGTCGGATACCGATCCTCTACGGGCGGGTTCCAGGTCAGCGCGTCGGCTGCGACCTGGTCTCCGGACCGAATGTCCTTCACGGAGTCGCCGTCCGGCCCGCTGAACCAGACGAACGGGATGCCACGCCGTTCGGCGTACCGGATCTGCTTGCCGAACTTGGCCGCGGACGGCGACACCTCCACCGCGACACCGCGGGCCCGCAGCGAGGCCGCGGTCCGCATGGCCGCGGCCCGGTCCTCCTCCGCGGTCAGCGCGATCAGGACGCAGGTCGGTACGCCACGCGAAGCGGTCAGCGCGTTCTGTCCGAACAGGACGCCGAGCAGCCGGGACAGCCCGATCGAGATGCCCACGCCGGGATAGCGGTCGTCGCCGGAGCTGGCCAGGTTGTCGTAGCGGCCGCCGGAGCAGACCGAGCCGAAGCGCTCGTAGCCCGCCAGCTGGGTCTCGTAGACCGTGCCGGTGTAGTAGTCGAGACCGCGGGCGATCTTCAGCTCGGCCCGGCACAGGCCGGGCGCGTGCGCGGCGGCCGTCTCGACCACCGCGACCAGTTCGGCGAGGCCCTCGTCGAGCAGCGGATCGGTGACCCCGAGCTTGGCCACCTGCTCGGCGAACGAGCCGTCCTCGGCGGAGATCTCGGCCAGCGCGAGGCAGGCGTTCGCCTGCGCCTCGCTCACGCCCCCGGCGACCAGCTCCGCCAGTACGCCCTTCGGCCCGATCTTGTCGAGCTTGTCGACGATCCGC
>JABFYB010000666.1 GCA_013361475.1 Hamadaea sp. | reverse complement strand
TTCCATCGGCAGAAGGATACTCCCCGTAACCGACGTTTCCCGCGCTCAGCGAGCGCTGCGCATCGCCACCAGGGAGGACGTCGCGGCGTGCTTGAGCCACGCCGCGAGCGGTCGCTCGACGTAACGATGCACGAGCCAGGCCAGCCCCAGGAGGGCGGCGACCAGGGCGATCAAGAGCAGCCACCCCGGCACGTGCCCACGGAGCCGGCCGATCATCGTCACGCCCAACGTCTGGTGCAGCAGATAGAGCGGATAGGTCAGCGCACCCGCGGTGACCAGCCACGGCCAGCCGATCCGGCTGCCGAACCCCGCCGCGATCAGGCTCATCAGGGCGAAGAACCCGGTCACGATCAGCCCGGCGGGAATCCACTCGGCCGGCCCGTGCTCGCCGAGGGCGGCGGTCAGGTGGGAGTCCACCCGGTAGAGCGCGACCAGCCAGCTCGCCGTCACGATCCCCCACAGCAGCGGCGTGCCGCCGAACCGGTGGACCAGGAACAGCGCCATGCCCGCCACGAAGTACGGCACGTTCTCGGCCGAGATCAGCCAGGCCAGCCAGGGCTGCCCGGAGACGAAGACCGAGACGGCCAGCCAGATCACGCAGAAGTAGACCACCCGGCGGTAGGTCACGCCGAGCGCCACCACGATGGCGAAGAGCAGGTAGAACCGCAGTTCCACGGCGAGCGTCCAGTACGACGGGTCGACGTCGGGCACGCCCAGCGGATTCTGCAACATCGTCAGGTTCGCCGCCGTCTGCGGCCAGGTCACCTCGCGCGCGCCGAACAACGCCAGCACCGCGGCCGAGGCCAGCACCGCCAGCCAGTACGCGGGATAGAGGCGTACGACGCGGGAGGCCGCGAAGTCGCCGACCCGCCGTCCCCAACTGCTCATGCAGATGACGAAGCCGGAGATGAGGAAGAACAGCTCGACGCCGAGCCAGCCGTACCGGGCGATCGCCGCGAACGGCCCGAAGTCGCGTACGCCGTCCTCGGCCCAGCCCGCCGTCGGAGCCGCGACGAGGTGCCAGCCCACCACGGCGAGCGCGGCCAGCAGACGAAGCCCGTCAAGAATGCGAAGCCGTGGTTTTCGCGGCGGTTTCGGAGGTGGCGTTTCGCGGGAAACGTGCGTTTCGAGGGGAGTCTGTGCCGGAGGCGCGGCTTGCGCCGGGGGTGCCATCTCCTGCGATCGCATCGTGCCGAGCATAGGCGAGTCCCCTCAGTCGGTCATATCGCCAGTCGCCCACCTTCCCCCGTGATTGTGGGAATTATGCGCCGAGAGTGGCCCGCGTCGGGTTCGTTGCCTAGAGTGAGCCCATGGAGCACTCCCTGGCCGCCGGACTGACCGCCCGGGTGCAGCTTCGCGTCTCGGACGCCGACACCGCGCAGGCGCTGGGCTCCGGCGACGTGCCGGTGCTCGGTACGCCGAGGGTGCTCGCCCTCGCGGAGGCGGCCACCGTCGCCGCGACCGCACGGCACCTTCCGGCCGACGCGACGACCGTCGGCGTACGCGCCGAGCTGGATCATCGTTCGCCGACCGCGGTGGGCCGGACAGTCGTCGCCCACGCTCAATTGGTCAAAGTGGACGGTCGACGGTTGATCTTCGACATCACCGTACGCGACGAGGATCTCGTCGTGGCTGACGGGCGGGTCGAGCGCATTCTGGTGGACCGGCAGCGGTTCATCGCGAAGGCGACCGACGCCCTCGACGGGGCCGCCGGATGATCGCCTTCACCGAGATCGCCGACCGGGTCCTCGTCGCCGTCGAGCCGATCGTGAACGTCAACGTGACCCTCGTCGTGGGCGACGGACAGGCGCTCCTGATCGACACCCTGTCCCACGACGGGCAGGCTCGCGAGCTGCTGACCGCGATACGCGGCGTCACCGGCGAACCGCTGGCCGTCGTCAACACGCACCACCACTACGACCACGCGTTCGGCAACGCCGTGGTGGCCGACGGCACCGGCGGCGGGCAGCCGCCCCGGGACGCGCCGATCTTCGCCCACGAGGAGGCGGCCGCACTACTTCGCGACAAGGGCACGGTCCTGCAACGAGAGTGGTACGAGGAGCTCCTCCCGCAGGATCTCGCCTTCGCCGACGCGCTCGGCCAGTGCGTGATCCGGCCGCCGGATCAGATCGTCCACGGGGAGACCGGCCTCGACGTCGGTGGACGCCAGGTCGTCCTCCGGCATCTCGGGCGCGGTCACACGATCGGCGACCTCGTCGTCGAAGTGCCCGACGCCGATCTCGTCGTCGCGGGCGACCTGGTCGAGGAGGGCGCGCCGCCGGGATTCGGCGACTCCTTCCCGATCTCCTGGCCGGACACCCTGGCCGCGCTGCTGAGCCGGCTCGGCCCGCAGACCCGGGTCGTGCCCGGGCACGGCGCGGTCGTCGGACCGGACTTCGTCCGGGCCCAGCACGGCGAACTCAGTCAGCTCTCCTGGCTCATCCGCGAGGCCCACGGCGACGGCGGCGACCCGCTGAAGGTCGCCCAGAAGACGACGCTGACCCGGTTCGGCGAACGGGGCCTCCAGGAAGCCCGGCACGCGGTGATCCGCGGCTACGAGGAGCTCGAGCAGCCCTCGAACCCCCGCTGACCCTCCC
>JABFYB010000307.1 GCA_013361475.1 Hamadaea sp. | reverse complement strand
GCGCTCTCCCCGTTGGCGCGGCCCACCCCGGCCCGACGGGCGGCGGCGTGCGCCTCGGCCCAGGTCTCCTGCCAGCCGAACAGAACTCGCAACTCGGCCGGGCCGGCGAGCAGATCCGCCCCCAACTCCTGGCGGGCGAGCGCAAGGCACTCGGCAAGATCGGTCTGGCGGCCGTGCAGCGCCGACCACTGCGACCTGATCCGGGGATAGCCGCCGAAGGTCGGGTCCGCGTTCTCCAGCACCATCGGATCGCCGTAGACGGCCGCCTCGCACCCGGCGAGCAGCCCGTACCAGATCGCACTGGTCAGCCGGTTGGACGCGACCCGGCGATGCCGCCGCAGCTCGGCGAGCTGGCGTACGAGGAATTCCCGGTCCTGACCGCGCCACCAGAAGCCACGCCGGCCATGGCAGATGACCCGGAACCCGGCGTCGGCGTAGACCGCCCGGATCGCCGGCTGCTGGTGCTCGTTCCAATAGAGGCAGACGGTGACCGGACCCTGCTCGGTCTCGGCGATCTCCCGGGCGAGCCGCCGGTGATCGCCGAGGATCTGCTGGCCCTCCCAGCCGTGGAACGGGTAGAAGATCGTCCCGGCCCGCTGCGGCTCCGGCTGGATCTGCGACTCCATCTGCAGCAGGTACGCGAACGGCGCGCCGATCGCCACGACATCGCGACGGCCCTGCGACCAGGCGCGGCGGCGCGTCCGCTCCGACCACACGAACAGCGTGCTGCCGTGGACGAACGGTACGCCGGGCGCCAGCCCGTCGCCGATGTTCCAGCCGTGCTGGAGGTAGCCGTCTACACGCTGCGGATGGTCCGGGTCCGGCATGTCGCAGTAGCGAGCCAGCACAAACGTATGGCCATAGAACTGGTTGGCGTGGTGCATGTCGTCTTGCGGTTCCCTACGCGCTGGTCAGATTCGTCCCGCCGGGCACAGTCGAAAGCCGCCGACAGCGGCGCACTCCCCCGACTCTAAAACCGACAGAACACTCTTTTGCGGTGAAACGCCGATAGTGCCGCGTAGGTAGTGAAGACCTGCCTCTGTCGTAGTACGCCCCGCTCCGAATCCCGCCAAGATTGCCTGTGCCACCGCTGTGCCCCGCGTACGTCCAGCTCTTCAGTGCGTCAAGGCAGCGCGACGATCGCCTCCACCTCGACCAGGAACTCGGGCCGGAACAAGCCCGCGACCTGCACCAACGAGCTGGCCGGGTTGGGTCGATCCCCGAACGACGGCCGGATCATCCGATCCCGGACGTCCCGGATGATCTGCACCTGCGACGCGTCGACGAGGAACCAGGTGAGCTTGACGACGTCGGGCCAGTCGGCGCCCAGCGACACCAGGATCCGCTGGAGATTGGCCAGCGACTGCTCGGTCTGCGCCGCGAGATCGCCCGGCCCGACGAGCTGACCGGCGGCGTCCAGGGCGATCTGGCCGGACACGAACGCCAGCTGACCGGTCGTGGTGACGGCGTGCGCGAATCCGAAGCCGGGCGAGTTGCCGGGCACCTCGGTGAGACGATCGACGATAGGCATGATCCCCAGCCTAGCGATCTTCGCGCTGGGTGAGATGCTGGGATCATGGCCGGTACGCTGATCGTCCAGCCCGGCGTCGAAATCCCCGAGGCCGAGCTGAGCTGGCGCTTCTCCCGTTCGAGCGGGCCGGGCGGGCAGGGCGTGAACACCGCCGACTCCCGGGTCGAGCTGTCCTGGGACCTGGCCGCCTCCGAGGCGCTGCCCGACGCACTGAAAGCCCGGGCGCTGAACCGCCTCGCCGGCCGGTTGGTCGACGGCGTCCTGACCGTCGCGGCCTCCGAACACCGGGCGCAACTGCGCAACCGCATGGCCGCGCAGACCCGGCTCGCCGCCCTCGTTCGCGAGGCGATCGCTCCCCCGCCCAAGGCTCGCCGGGCCACCCGGCCGACGAAGGGTTCGGTGGAACGCCGCATCGCCGCGAAGAAGCGCCGCTCGGACGTCAAGCAGAACCGCCGCCGCGACCTCGACTAGGGTTGCTTGATGATCGAGGTGCTGCTGTTCGACCTGTTCGGGGTGATCGCCCGGCCGCAGTCGGAAGCAGGCCGGCGGCGGCTGGAGGCGCTGGCCGGGGTGCCCGCCGACGCGTTCTGGGCGGCGTACTGGGGTTTGCGCGAGCCGTATGACCGGGGCGAGGTCGACGGGCGGGCGTACTGGGATCAGGTGGGGGTGACGCTGGGCCGGTCGCTCGACGCCGACGCGCTCATCGCGGCCGACGTCGCCAGCTGGGAGGCGCTCGACGACGAGGTCGTCCGGTTCGTCGGCCGGATCGAGGGGCCACGGCTGGCGCTGCTGTCCAACATTCCCGAGGAACACGCCGTCCACCACGAGGTTCGCCTGCCACGCCTGGATCTGGTCGCGTTCTCCTGCCGTATCGGGCACGCCAAGCCGGAGCCGGCCGCGTTCGGCTGGTGCCTCGATCAGCTTCAGGTCGACGCGGCCAAGGTTCTGTTCGTCGACGACACGCCCGCCAACGTCGACGTCGCGGCGGCACTGGGCTTCCAGACCCATCGGTTCACCGGGTTGGCCGCGCTACGCGAGACGCTCCAGCCACTCGTGTCCATCGTGGACGAGGCGTAGCCAGCCGATCAGCCGGGCGCGGGCCACATCGTCCAATCTGGGCGCGGCCGCCGCGAAGTCCGCCTCGTCTTTCGGCCGTCGATGCTTGGCCTTGTAGAACAAGGCCAGCTCCGGGCGCAGGAACGGAATGCCTTCCGGCGTCCGCGCATACACCTGCTCGACCGGCGAAGCCACGCGCGGATCGCGGTGGCTGCGCCACAGCGGGCCGTCCACATCCTCCAGGAAGACATCGGTACGCCAAGAGCACAGCCCGGGCTCGTAGCCCCAGATCTGCCGGAACCGGTCAGCCGGCGGTGACCCTGGTGGCAGCGGATACACCGCGCCGTCGACTGCGCCGCAGAAGGACAGTCCGTCGAGCAGCGACCGGATCGCCGCGAACTGCTCCCGGGCGACGGCGAACTCGATGTCGGCGTGCTCGCGGGTCTGCTCGCCGAGGAACAGGTCGATCGCCCAGCCGCCCGCGATCCACCAGGGCGACCGGAAGGGGCGCAGCCGTTGGGCGAGTTCGCCGGGCTGCCACGGCGCCCAGTCGTCGAGCGCGGGCGGTTCGGTCATCGGCCGACTCTAGCGATGCCCTGGACACCGTGTGCTTCTGACGTGACGCGCGACGCGACGTTTTTGTGGGTCCCGAGGGGATAGCGGTATCGACACACGTCGTGATAAGAATTCGATCACGTGGCCACGTGTGAAATTTTCACAATCTCGACTCGTATCGTGAAGGAGTCACCATGCTCCGGGTCCTCCGCCGGGCGGTCACCCTGCTCGGCGCCCTCGCCACGGCCACGGTCCTCTCGCTCGCGCTCGCCCAGCCGGCGCACGCGGCCACCTTCCTCACCCATTCCCAGGCCACGTCGCAGCTGCGTGCGGCCGGGATCACCTGGTCCTCCAGCGGCAACTGCTCGGACCGCTACACCTCCACATGCACCTCGTTCGAACAGATCAGACAGTCGACGATCAGCGGCGTGGTGACCCTGCGCAACTACACCGGATGCGCGATCAACATCACCGCGGGCACCGAGGTGGGCCACGCGTCCGGCACCTACAGCCACTGGAACGGCTACAAGGTCGACATCAGCAAGTACAGCTGCATCAGCAACTACATCACGTCGACGTACACGTACGTCGGCTACATCTCCGGCTGGGGCTACCAGTACCGCGCCCCGTCCGGGAACCTCTACACCGACGAGGGCAACCACTGGGACATCCTCTACTACACCTGCGGTTGCTGACAGCCGTGCGGGCGCGCCGGAATCCCCCCTTCCGGCGCGCCCGCGCTCTGCTTGCCGCGTACCAGCTGATAGAAGCGCGGGACCCGGCTGCCCGGCGGAAGCATCGCGCCGGGCCCCGCGCGTCTACATCCCGGCCGTCACCAGCCGGGAAGCCTTGTCCGCACCGCGGTCCTCCAGCGCCTGACGCAGTTTGCGCAGCGCGTGGTGGGCGCGTGACTTCACCGTCCCGAGCGGGATACCCAGGGCGCGGGCGGTTTCCACCGCGGTGAACCCGCGAAGGTAGAGGTGGACGATGACCGCCCGATGATCGCGGCTCAAGTCCTGGACGGCCGCGCGGACGGCCATCGCGGTGACCATCTCCTCGGTGGTGTCGACGCCCTCGCCCGCGAGCCCGGCCGCGCCGACCTCGGTCGGGCGGGCCGACTGCGCCCGCCGCGCGTCGATGACGAGGTTGCGCGCCACCCGGAACAGCCAGCCCCGGGCGAGTCCGCGTTCCAGGTCCAACCGGCCGGCGTGCCGCCAGGCCCGCAGCAGCGTCTCCTGCGCGATGTCCTCGGCCTTGCCGCGGTCGCCGCCGAGCTGGCCGACGAGGTAGCCGATCAGGACGGCGCCATGGGCGTCATACAGGTGGTCGAGGATCGTGGCAGCCCGTGTCTCCTCCATGCGGGCAATCCTGCGCCAGCGGTGATGAGGATTTCATGAAGCGACACACATCACTGTCTACTCGTCGTCCTGCACCATCTGATCAGGGATGATGTGCCCGTCGACCACCCGGTAGGCCCAGATCGCGATCGGCGACGAGGAGACCTCACCCCGGTTGTCGAACTTGAACGACTTGGTGATGCCCGTACCGACGTAGGAGTCCACGTAGGCCAGCAGCGAGGGCCGCGTGTGGTTGCCCGCGTTGATGCCCGCCAGCAGGATGTTCGCCGCGTCGTACGCCTCGGCGGCGTACGTGCCGGGTTCCCGGTGGAACTTCGCCCGGAAGTCCGTCAGGAAGCCGCCCTTGATCCGGTCCGGCGGCACACAGGGGCAGGTGAGGATGGCGCCCTCGGCGGCGGACACCCCGGCGCCCTCCACCAGTCCCGGGTCCTTGACCCCGTCGGCGGCCACGAACGCCGCGCGTACGCCCGCCTGGCGCAGCTGCCTCAGCAGCGGGGCGGCCTCGGCGTAGTAGCCGCCGTAGAAGACCGCGTCGGCCTGGTTGGCGGCGATGTCGGCCACCTCCCGGCTGAAGTCGGTCTGCTTCACGCGTACCGACAGGCTTTTCACGATCACCCCGGCGAGCACCCGGCGCACCTCGTCGGCCAGCCCCTTCCCGTACGCCGACGAGTCGTCGATGACGATCACGCGCTGGGAGTTGAGCACGCGTTTGATGTACCGCCCGGCGGCCGGACCCTGTTCGGCGTCGCTGCCCACCGCCCGGTGGAACACCTTCCACCCCTGTTCGGCCAGGGCCGGTCGGGTCGCGGTCGCGGTGATGGCCGTGACGCCGTACTGGTCGAGGATCGGCACCGCCGCCTCCGACTCCCCGGAGAACTGCGGCCCGACGACGCCCAGAATGCGGGGATCGTCGGCGACCCGTTGCGCCACCTCGGGCGCCAGCTTCTCGTCGCCTTGCGAGTCGAATTCGGACAGCTCCACCGGGCAGGCCGAGTTGGCCGCGTTGTACTGATCCACCGCGAGGCGTACGCCGTCGTAGGGGTGGCGGCCCAGATTGGCGTTGTCACCCGACAGCGCGCCGAAGAAGGCCAGCTTGTAGCCGCAGCCGCCGGCGTCCTCGACCAGGCGCGACGGGGCGGGCGTACACCCACCGGAGCCCAGCAACCCCATCGCCAGCACTGCCGCCACGGCCGTCCGCCGTGCTGCGCCCATCGATCCTCCCGGGCCGGTTACGAATGCGCCAAAGTGGATTACGTATCTGGCACACGTCGGGTTCTGTCGGAATACTTCAGCCTCATGCGCGTACTCGTCGTCGAGGATGACCGGGACCTGCGCGAGGCGGCGGTCGCCGCCCTGCGGGCCGGCGGCCTCGCCGTGGACCACGCCGGTGACTGGCCCCAGGCGGACCTGGCGCTCAGCGTCAACGCGTACGACTGCGTGGTGCTGGACAGAATGTTGCCAGACGGCGACTCCGCCCGGCACCTGCACCGTCTGCGGGAGCGGGGCATCCGCGTTCCGGCGCTCATGCTGACCGCGCTGAGCGAGATCGACGAACGAGTACGCGGCTTCGAGGCGGGCGCCGACGACTACCTGGCCAAACCGTTCGCCGCCGCCGAACTCGTGATGCGGGTGCGAGCACTGTGCCGGCGCAGCACCGCCATGCTGCCGCCGGTGCTCAAAGTGTCCGATCTGGAACTGGACTGCGCCCGCCACGAGGTACGCCGAGCCGGGGTGCTGCAACTGCTCACGCCGAAGGAGTTCGCGGTCCTGGAACAGCTGATGAGCCGGGCGCCCGCCACCGTCACCCGGGCGGACCTGCGCGAGCACTGCTGGGACGAACTCGCCGATCCGTTGTCCAATGTGGTGGATGTCGTCATCACCCAGCTCCGGCGCAAACTCGGCCCGCCTGCGCTCATCCACACCGTCCGCGGCGCCGGCTACCGGATCGGCGATGAATAGCGGCCGTCGCCGGCTGACCACGGCCGACCGGCTGCGCTCGCTGCGCGTACGCCTGATCGCCGTGTTCACCGCGATCACGCTCACCGGCGTCACCGGCATGGCCTTCGCCGGCATCCAGGTCGACGGCCACCAACGGGAGCAGGCGTTGCTGGCCGACCTGCGCATCACCAGCAGCGCGGTGCTCTCCCTCATCTACCGGGAGGCCGGGACGCTGCGGCTCACCGGCGTCGCCGACGCCATCGGCGATCGGGCGACCGGCGTCTACGTCTTCGAGCGCCGCGGGGACGCGCTCGGCCCGGCACTGGCCCGGCCGGGGCGTACGCAGCTCGTGCCGTTGCGCCGCCTCGAACCGGCCGCCTGGGCGAGCATCTCCGGCAACCAGAGCGTGGTCGCCAAGGCGACCGCCACCGACGGCACCACGCAACAGCTGCTCGCGGTGGCCTTCGCCGTCGAGAGCGCGGGCCGGCCCACCGGATCGGTCGTGGTCACCATCGACGCCCAGGCCTCCGAGGCCGCACACACCCGGCTCGCGTTGACCCTCATCGGCGGCGGCATCGGCTTCGTGCTGCTGGCCAGCGCCGGGGCGTACCTGCTGGCGCGGCGCAGCACCCGGATGGCGGGGGCAGCCCTCGACCAGCAGGAACGCTTCCTCGCCGACGCCGCCCACGAGCTGCGTACACCGCTGACCACCATCCGGGTCACCGCCGAGGCGGCGCTGGTCGACGCGGACCATCAACCCGGGGCGCTCCGCAAGGTGATCCGCTCGGCCGACCGCATGACGAACTCGGTCGAGACCCTGCTCACCCGCGCTCGGATGATCGCGGGCACCCGCGAGCTGCGCCTGGAGAAGTTCCGCCTCGACCAGCTCGTCGCCGAGGTCGTGGAGGACACCGCAGCGGGGGCACGCTCCGTCGACCTCGATCTGGACGCCGTGGTCACCCTCGGCGACCCGGCCATCCTGCGCATGGCGGTGCGCAATCTCGTCGAGAACGCGGTACGCCACGGCGCCGTCGACGGGCACGGCGCGGACGTGCTGGTACGCGTACGCGCCGGTGCGGTCGTCATCCGCGATCACGGCCCGGGCCTGGACTCCGAGGCGCCCGCGTTCGACCGGTTCAGCAGCACCGCCCCGGGCAGCTCCGGGCTCGGGTTGAGCATCGCCGACTGGGCCGTACGCCTGCACCGGGGCCGGCTGAGCGTCGCCACCGACCCGGACGGTGGCGCGATCGCCCGCATCGACCTGCCGGAGTGACCCGGCGGAAACCGGCAGTGATCCGAGCGAGTCGCCGGTACGTATTCCCGCATGAGTCCACTGCCGTCCATCCCGACCGGAGGCTTGATCGGCCATGCATCCCACGACTGTGGCGCCCCGCGTCCTGATCGCCGAACGCAATCGGCGGCTGCTGGTGACCCTGCGCCGGATCCTGCGCAACGCCGGCTACGAGACGATCTCGACGACCAATCCCGCGAAACTCCGGAGCATGCTGTCCACCCAGCCGGACGTGCTGGTCGCCGAGGCCGACCTGATCCCCGGCCAGGAGGCGGCGATCCGCCGGCTGCTGCCCAAGTCCTCGATGACCATCGTCATCGCCCCGGTGCCCGACGCCGCCGACGCGGTCGCCGAGCAGCTGTCCGGCGCGGTCACCATGGTGCGGCCGGTGAGCCTGGCCGGCCTCATGGCGACCATCGAGGAGCACGTCCAGCATCAGCGCGAAGAGGCCGCCGTCAGCTGACCCCGGCCACGCCTAGTGCCGGTGAAGGTCGGCGCTGACCTGCGCGTCGGTCCGGTTGAGTTCGTCGGCGGACACCGGGCCGGCCTCGGCCAGCAGATGGCTGGCGTCGAAGATCGTCTCGATCTGCTCGTCGGCCTCGCCCGCCGCGGCCACGAGGTCGACCACCGGCGGATCCGCGTCACCGATCTGCGCGGCCGCCCCGGCCGCCCGGTCGATGAGCGCCCCGGCCTGGGCGCCCAGCCCGGCGACCTGCGCCGTGAAGGCGGCGACGGCGGCGTCCGCGCCCGGAAGTTTGACGGTGGTCGGATCGGTCATCGGTCACTCCCTCACTCGGCCAGGAACGGCATCCGCTGCCGGAAGCGCCGCATCGCGGCGTCGAAGTCGCCGGACGCGTAGTCGTCGAGCGTCTCGGCGTCCACATAGGGCGCGCAGATCTCCTTGACCCGCTCGCGCGCCTCCCGCGCCGCCACGTCGGTGGTCTCCACGATCGTCCGGGCCAGCCGGGCCGAGTCCGCGCTGTGATAGATCCGCGCGTCCAGCACGAGATCACGCAGGCGGCCGTCGCTGCCCACGGTGGCCCGGACCAGGCCGTCCCGGGACTCCGCCGTCACCTCGACCGCCTGAACCCGCTCCTGGAGATCGCCGAGCGCGCCCGACATCTGCGAGAGCCGGTCGTCGAGCTGCCGGGCCTGGGCCCGCATCGACTCCAGCATCTCCTCGCTGACGCGCATAGCTGTGTATTCTACAGTGGATGACGACGGCTCAGGCGATGCTGCTGCTGCCGATCGGGCAATTCTGTGGCGTCTCCGGACCGCCGGACGACCCCGCCACCCGCTACCCGATCCGGGTCGCCGATCGGATGATCGACGTGGACGCCGGCCTCTTCACCGTGTGGGCCCAGGCGCACGGCGTACCCGCTGAGGAGACCTGGACCAGCGCGGAGCTGACCGCCCTGCTGACCGACGGCCTGCTGGCGCGGGTCGAACCGGACGACGCGATCGGCTTCGCCCACCGGCACCGCCTGGAGCCGCTGGTCATGGGCCTCGGCGCGGACGGCGACCGGTTCGTGCTCGGCCTGCCGGGTACGCCGCTGGTGTCGGTGTCCGGGCCGATGTTCGCGGTGTGGGCCGCGGCTCCCGCCGAGCCCGACCTCTGGTCGGTCTGCCTGCGGCTGGCGGCCGAGACGTCGGCCGAACCCGCGACGCTCCTGCCGGGCCTGCTCGACGGGCTGCGTCCGTTGCTGACCGCCGGAGCGGCCTACCTCGACCGGGTGAGCCGATGACGACGACGGTCTGGCCGATCGGCCACTACCTGGGCGAATACCCGGCGACCGAGACGATGGACGGCGGCCACCACGTACGCGTCGGGGCGCAGACGATCGTGCTGACCGCTCCCGAGATCGCCGCCTGGGCCGCCGCCACCGGCACCGAACACGACCCGGCCGAGCCGTTGCTCAAAGCACGCGGACTCATCGCCGTCGTCGGCGTCGAGTCCAGTGTGGCCTTCGCCGACCGGCATCGGCTGCGCCCACAACTGAGCGCCATCGGGCATCCGCTCGGCGACGCCGAACCCCGCTTCGCCATCGGCGTCGGCGGGACGGCGGCAGCGCTGGTCGACCCGATGCTGGCCGATCTCTGGCGCTGGTCGGGCGCGACGAGGACACTGTGGACGCTGTGCCGCCGGTTGCGCCCCGAGGCCCCGGAGCGCGTCCTGGCGCACTTCCTGGTGCACGGCCGCGAGCTACTCCAAGCCGGTGCCGCCTACCTGGACGTCGCCTGAAGCCGGTCAATCGCCGACGATGAACGCGCGCGGGCCGAGCGCATTGTCGTCGATGAACCGCCGGACGCGGGCGATCTGCTCCGGTGAGAACTGTGCGACGTCGACCGGCACCAGTTCCGCCTTCTCCAGATGGTCGCGTATCCGGGCCTGCAAGTTCGGCCACTGCCGCTCGAAATGCCGCCCGGGGAAGTTGCCGACGGCGTCGACGGTCCGGCCGGTCGCGTCGATCCAGTCCACATTCGGGTCGGGCGACCGCCGGAGCTGGACGCCCAGCGAATCCTGCACCCGCCAAGCCGTCTCCGCCTCACTCCGGCGGAACCGGCCGGTGGCCGGGTCGAGGCCCAGCGCGTTGCGCCGCCACGTCTCGACGAACGCGTCCTCGGCACCGTACGACTCGTCCTCCAGCGGCTGCGTCTGGCTCGTCACCCGGCCCTCGCGGAATTGCCGGCCATGCACGCTCTCGTGGCCGAGAGCACGCACGAGCGTCTCCGCGTCCTGGAACGCGGCCGGGCCCAACTGAGTGCCCAGCGTGTCGGTACGCGCCACCGCACCGTGCCGGTCGAGGTACGCGACGTCACCCGGGGCGTCGATGATCTCGACCGGCAATCCACCGAGATCCACGCCCGCCAGCTCGGCATAGAGCCGGATCGTCGCCTGAGTACGCGGCAACCCGACACCGAGCGCAAGCGTGTCCGCATTGGACAACACCCCTCGACGGGACCACAGATTCGGCCGGAACCGCAGCCGTTCCAGGGCCATCAGCTCGGCCGCCTCGGCAACGGTGCGCCGGGGCTGCGCCGTCAGCTGCCGATGACGAGCCGCGAGCGCGTCCCGGACGGCCTTCGGCAGGTGGACCGCCGGACGATACGCCGGGTTCTCCGGGCTCAGCATGGGTGCGACGCCGGCCAGGTCGAGGTGGTCGGCGACGCTCTCCCCGGTCAGCCAGCTCGTGACCGCGGTCGACCGCAGCCGCCGCCCGTCCGCCCCCTTCCGATGGGTCAGCAGGCGACGCAGGAACTTGAGGCTGAACGCGCCGACCGAGATCGACGCGTTGGGGTTCGTCTGCACGCCGACGTGGTC
>JABFYB010000682.1 GCA_013361475.1 Hamadaea sp. | reverse complement strand
CTCTACTTCCGCGACGTCGCGGCCGTCATCTTCGGCATCCTGCTCGCCCCGGCGATCCTGGCGGTGCTGGGGAGCGTACCGGCGTTCCGGGCGGCCGACCCCGCGCTCGGCGGGCGGACGACCATCTCGATCTACGTCCCGATCATGCTCACCATGGCGGTCGCGATGATCGCGCTGAGCATGCTGCCGGCGCAACTGGCGGCGTACCGGGAACGGGGAATCCTGCGCCGCCTGGCGACCACTCCGGCCAAGCCCCGTGACCTGCTCACCGCGCAGGCGTTGGTGCAGCTCACCGTGCTGGCCATCGGCGTGGTGCTCGTGCTCGGGGTGGGCTGGCTGGCGTACGGGGTCGACCTGCCGGGCAACGCGGCCGCGTTCGTCCTCGGTTTCCTGCTCGTCGCGGCCACCCTGTTCGGCATCGGGCTGCTGCTGGCCACGGCCGGCTCCGCGAAGATGGCGCAGGGCCTCGGGTCGCTGACCTTCTTCCCGCTCATGTTCTTCGCGGGACTGTGGGTGCCCCGGGAGGTGATGCCCGAGACGCTCCAGCGCATCGGCGAATACACCCCGCTCGGCGCGGGCGTCCAGGTCATGCAGGACGCCACGGTCGGTCACTGGCCGCAGCTGCTCCACGTCGTGGTGCTGTGCGCGTACGCCGCGGTGGCGTGGACCGCGGCCGCCCGGTTCTTCCGCTGGTCGTGACCGATGTCCGTCCCGCCCGCGCCCTGCCCGCGCCGCTACCGAACGGTGGCCGCGTCGAGCAGGGCGCGGGCGGTGTCGCGGACGGTCCGCGCGGCGTCGGCGTGGTCGTATCCGGCGACGTCGAGCAGCCAGACCAACGCCTCGATGCCGATCGCCGAGCGGATGGCGATCGCCAGAGCGTGCACGTCGACCGCCGGGTGCGTCGTGCGCAAGGGCGCCAGCGCGTCCTCGACCCAGGCCACCGCGCGGCCCTGCCGCAGCGTCGGCCGTTCCGCTTCCGGCCCCAGGGATACGCGCAACGCAGCGCGCAGTTGATGTTCCCAGGTGAAGTTGTACTCGCAGAACGCCATGACGAACGCGTCGAGCCGGTCGGGCAGGGTGGCCGGCGCGTCCGGGCCGAGCAACGTGTCGGGCGAGATCTCGGGGTGCGCCGCCATCAGCAGCACCCGCTGGTTCGGGAAGTAGCGGTACGCCGTGGTCCGCGAGATGCCGGCCGCCTCCGCCGCCTCCTCGACCTGCGGCGTCTGGCCCTCGGCGAGCAGCCGCCGGGTCGCGTCGACGAGGGCCTGCCGGGTCCGGGCCTTCTGGCCGACCCGGCCGGTCGCCTCATAGGGCATGGACATCGCCATGATCGTACCGCCGAACCCGGACCCCACCCGGCGCAGCGGCCGGGTCAGCCGAGGGCGAACGCGGCGGTGATCGTGGTGCCGTGATGGTTGGCGATCTCGATGCTGTCGGCGAGCCGCCGGACGATCCAGAGTCCGCGACCGCCCGGTTCGGCCAGCGGAACGCGCTGCGATCCGGCGTCGGGGTCGGCGAGCCCGGGGCCGTCGTCGGCCACCTCGCAGTAGAGCAGGTCGCCGGAGCGCCACAGCCGCAGCCGCCCCCGGCCGCCGCCGTGCCGGACGGCGTTGATCGCCAGTTCGTGGCAGGCCAGCACGATCTCACCGGCCCGCCGGGCGTCCGCGCCCAGCTCCGAGGCGTGCGCGGCGATCGCCGAGCGCAGGGCGTACAGGCCGGCCGCGTCGAACTGCTGCTCGAGCAGGTCGACCGCGACGGCGGGCCGGTCGCGATCAGGTGGGCGCAGGTCAGGGGAGCTCATCGGCTTCGATCAATCTGAGCCGGACGTCGCCGCCGGGGAAGGAGCCGCCTGGCCGGGCGCCGCCGGACAAGGCGTCGCCTACCGGTCCTCGTCCGGAGACCACACCGCCGGACGAGGAGCCACCCGACAGCGCGGCGCCGGAGTCCTCCACTCCGAGGAGACGCAACACGGAAGCCGCCATCGGCGAGGCCACGATCGTCATGCTGCGACCGGGCGGCAGCGAGAACGCGGTCTTCGCGATGAGCGTCGCGCAGGCGACGTCGACGAAATGCAGCTTGGCCAGGTTCAGGTAGAGGTGGCGGTCCAGCCGGACGGCCTCGGAGAGCGCCTGTTCCAGCGCGTCGCGGTGGGTGAAGTCGAGTTCGCCGGCGATGCGTACGCCGGGCGGCCGATGCTGACGGCAGATCCGCAGCACCGGATCGTCGTGGTACGCCAGCGCCGCGACGGTCTTGGCGTGCGACCGGGCGGCGAAGGCCAGCGTGACCGGATCGAACCGATCCCGGTCGTATTCGCAGATCGCGGTGAGCTTGCCGGAGGTGAACAGGCTGCCCAGCGCGGTCTCGAACTCGGCCAGCCGGTCGACCGCCGGCGTCGGGGCGACCGCCCAGCACATGTCGGCCGAGACGCGCAGCCCCGGATAGCCCTGCTCGACCGAGACGGCCAGCTCCGCACCCAGGACGTCGACGACGGGCTGCGCGCCGACGCTCGTCAGGCCGACGTCGCGGCTCGGGGCGATCACCAGCTGCCCGTCCCGGGCGCCGGTCACCTCCCGGCTGACCAGCTCGGCCGCCAGCTGCTCGGCGGACAGGTCCTCGGTGTAGCAGATGATCTTGTCACCCCGATCCAGGCCGTCGGCGACGAACGCGGCCACGATGTCCAGCCGCTCGTCGCGGTCGGAGTACGTCAGGCAGGCGTGATCGCCTGGACGCAGCTCGTCGACCGTGATCGGATCCGACACGTTTCTCCCTTCGCCACCGCACCCTCCCATACCCAGTGCGGGGCCGCACGACGCATGCGGGTCCGCCTCACCCTAGCCCCCTGCCCGCTACGGTGGGATCATGCTCAGCCCGGGGCGCGCCCGCTTGCGTGACGGCGTCGGCGCTCTCGTGGTCGCCGTCCTCGTGCTGGTCGGCGGCTGGGGCGACTGGGCGCAGCTGCTGCTCGGGCTCGGACTGACCGCGATCGCGTACGCCGCGGCCCGGCGCGCCCCGGTGTGGACGCTGGCGGCGGGCGCGGGGGCGAACCTCGCGATCCCGATGGGCGCCACGGAGCTGCCGGCCTGGCCGGTGGTGCTGTCGGTTCTCGCCGCGCTGGTCGCGGGGCGTCGCATGAGCCGGACCGTCCCGGCCGCGGCCGTGTTCGGCCTGGTCGCGCTGGCCGGGTTGGGGCTCGCCGCCGGGCTGGGCGACTTGTGGGCCTGGTTCGACGTGCTCGTGCCGCTGATGGTGTTCGCGGTGCTGCCCTGGTGGGCCGGCCAGTACGCCCGGCAGCGAGCCGCGCTCGTGGAAGCCGGATGGCAGCGGGCCGAACACCTGGAGCGCGAACGGCGGCTGGTCGCCGAGGAGGCCCGGCTGCGGGAACGGGCCCGGATCGCGCGGGACATGCACGACTCACTCGGTCACGACCTCAGCCTCATCGCCATGCGCGCGGGCGCCCTCGAGCTCGATCCCCGGCTGTCGGAGGATCACCGGACCGCCGCCGCCGAGGTCCGCATCGCCGCCGCCGACGCCACCGACCGGCTCCGGGAGATCATCGGGGTGCTCGGCGGCGGAACCGCCGGCCCCGAACCCGCGCCGACCGAGCCACACGTGCCGGACCTGGCCGACCTCGTCCGGCGTACGCGGGAATCCGGGATGGCCGTGTCGCTCAGTGGCACTGCGGTCGACGACCTGCCGGCCATGGGACGGCTTTCGGCGTACCGCATCGTGCAGGAGGCCTTGACCAACGCGGCCAAGCACGCGCCGGGCGCGGCCGTGACCGTCGACGTGCGGCGCGACGATGACCTCGTCACGGTGACCGTGCGCAACGGGCCGGGCGGCCCGGCGGCGGTCGAGCCGGGCGGCCGGGGCCTGGCCGGCCTGCGGGAACGTGCGCGGCTGGCGGGCGGCACCCTCCGCGCCGAGCCGCGTGACGGCGGTTTCGAGGTGATCGCCGAGCTGCCGGTACGCGGCGGCCCGCCACTGCCGGAGCCGCTGCCGCCCGCCCGTGAGTCGGCGCGACGCTCCGTCCGCCGTACGCTCTGGGGCGGTGTGGCCGTGCAGCTCGCGGCGTTCGCCGTGATCGGCGTCATCGTGCTGGGCCTGCGGCTGCACGAGGTCACGACATCCATCGTCGACGCCGGGGACTACCGATCGTTCCAGCTAGGGCAGCCGCGGGCCGACCTGGAGCTGCCAGCGCACGAGGTCGACGGGCGGCCCGACGTCCCCGAGCCGCCGATCCCGGCCGGCGCGGAATGCGAGTATTATCGCGTGAGCAACGACCTGTTCGGCGGGCCGATCGACGTCTACCGCCTGTGTTTTCGCGACGGGCGGCTCGTCGGCAAGGACCTCGTCCCCGGCCGTGTGCAATGAACAACCCCGCAGTGAACAGCCCCGGCGGGGCGATTCGATTACTGGTCGCCGACGACGAGCCGATGTTCCGGTCCGGCGTACGCGCGATCCTGGCCGCCGATCCGGGCATCGAGATCGTCGCCGAGGCGTCCGACGGGCGCGAAGCCGTCGAGCTGGCCACCCGGCATCGGCCGGACGTGGCGCTGCTGGACATCCGCATGCCCAAACTGGACGGGCTGACCGCGGCCCGCGAGATCCGCCGCGTGCTGCCGCAGACCGCCGTCCTGATGTTGACGACGTTCGGCGAGGACGACTACATCTCCGGGGCGCTGTCGGCGGGCGCCGCCGGCTTCCTGCTCAAGTCCGGCGATCCCCGGGAGCTGTCCGCGGGCGTACGCGCGGCGGCGGAGGGCGCGGCCTTCCTGTCGCCCCGGGTGGCCCAGCGGGTCATCGCGCACCTGGGCGGCGATCAGCTCGGCCGGGTCACCGACGCCCGCGCCCGCGTCGGCCAGTTGTCCGAGCGCGAACGGGAGGTGCTCGCCCTGATCGGCGCCGGACTGTCCAATCAGGAGATCGGCGAGCGGCTCTTCGTCGGGGCGGGCACCGTCAAGACCCACGTCAGCTCGATCTTGACCCGGCTCGGTCTGCGTAACCGGGTGCAGGCCGCGATTCTGGCGTACGAGGCGGGGTTGTCGCCGCTCGACGACGGAGGAACCGCACCACCTCCACGGTGATCGTGATCGAGACCGCGATCCCGAGCCCCAGCAGCAGTCCGCGCAGCGGGTCGTCCTCGAACGCCCGCCCGCCCAGATATCCGATCAGTCCCGAGTAGAGCGCCCAGGACGACGCGGCGAGCGCGTCGAACAGGGCGAACCTCCGGCGCGGGTACGCCGCCGCCCCGGTCGTCATCGTGGCCGCCGTCCGGCCGCCGGGAATGTATCGGGCGACGACCAGCAGCAGTCCCCCGCGCTCCTGCAGCGCGTTCGACGCCCAGTCGTACGCCGCCCGCCGCTTGCTGCCGGGCGGCATCCGGCGCAGCAGGCCCTGCCCGGCGGTCCGGCCGATCTGGTAGGAGATGTGGTCCCCGGCGAACGCGCCGAGCGCGGCCACGCCGATCACGAGCGCGAGGTTCGGCTGTCCCCCGGCGGCGAAGACGCCGGCGGTGATCACCATCGTCTCGGCCGGCACCACCGGGAAGAACGCGTCCAGCACGGCGACCGCGAACAGCACCAGGTAGACCCAGGGTGAGGAGACCGCCGACTCCAGGATGTGCATCATGCCGTCGACGTTATGGATCTTGGCGGCCGGAATCCCCTGCCGAAGGTCGGCCGCGACCCTGAGCTTCGTCAGGGTCGCCGACCCTGTGGGAAGAGTCTCGCGTGCTTGACCGGGGCGCGGCGGCGGGCCGACCGTGAGGACATGACCACGCCGGATCTCGACGAAGACATGCCGGCCGACCTCGCCCGGCTGCGCAACCTCATCTCCTGCGAGCTCTACGACCAGTTCTCGCTGCGCCAGGACCACCTCGATCAGGCCGACATCCCGGAGATCGCCTACGCCATCGCCCGCCGCGCCCAGCGCGCCTTCCGCATCGAGTGGTCGCCGCTGTGGCAGGACGACACCGACGACGATCTGGGCAGCCCCGACGCCGCGACGTTCCACGGGTCGGCGACGCCGCCGGAACGCTTTCCGATCTTCGACCACGGCTGGCCGCGCCGGAGCTGACGGCTCAACGCTCGTGGTGGGCGAGCCACGCGGTGTAGTCGGCCACCGCGCGATCCAGGTCGTACTCGGGCTGGAAACCGGTGTCGGCGCGCAATCGCGTCACGTCCAACGCGGCCTGCGCCTGGCCCCCCTCCGCCAGCGCGATCCGGGCCGTGGGCACCACCCGCGAGAGCGCCGCCGCCAGCTCCCGGTTCGTGGTCACCGCACCGCTGCCGATGTTGTACGCCGAATGCCGCAGTTCGGCGGCGAGGGTCAACCGGGCCACGGCGCTGCCGCAGTCCTTGGCGTACAACATGTCGATGGCGTCGTCCGCGGACGCCGTCGGCCGCTCTCCGCGTACGACTTGGTGGACCAGGTGGGGCGCGGCGAAGAACGGCGACGCGGCCCGGCCGAGCGGTCCCCAGATCGCGCCCACGCGGGCCGTGACCGCCGGGACCTCGAGCTGGACCGCGGCGACCGTCTCCATGATCTTCTTGGCGGCCGGAATGGCGTGCGGGCTCGCCACCGGCAACGGGACGTCCTCGCGGTAGAACCCGTCGCCGGGCGTCGTGCCCGCGTAGACGCCGATGGTGCTGGCCAGCACGACCCGGTCCACGTTCCACTCGTACGCCGCCCGCAGCACGGTGAACGACGCCAGCGTGTCGGCCCAGAGCTTGTCCAGAGTGGAGCCGTCGCCGAGCCCGGCGGCGGCGAGGTGGACGACACGAGTGATCGGATAGCGCCGCCCCAGCGCCTGGACGCTCGCCAGGTCGGTGACGTCGACCGGGTTCGGCCCGCTCCGCCGGGCGACGACGACCTCCTCGCCGAGGTCGCGCAGCGCTTGGGTGACGTGCGTGCCGATGAATCCGCCGCCGCCGGTCACGAGGATCATGAGGGATGCTCCATATCGTTAGCCTGCTAACGATCATACACTGAGCGGGTGACCGACGTGATCCGGCTGCTCACCCGCGCCCAGAAGCTGCTGCGCACCGCCACCGACACGGCGATGCGGGAACACGGCGTACGCATCGGCCAGAACCTCGTCCTGGAGGTGCTCTGGGAGACCGACGGGCTGACCCCGGGCGACCTGGCCAACCGGCTGGACGTCGCCACCCCGACCGTGGTCAACACCGCCGCCCGGATGGAGGCCGCGGGCCTGCTGGAACGCCGCCGCGACCCGGACGACCGCCGGCTCGTCCGGCTCTACCTCACCCCGAAGGCGCGCGCCGCCGAGGAACCCATCGCCGCAGCCCGGCGGGAGATCGCCGGGCGCGCACTCGCCGGCTTGACCGCCGAAGAGCGCTCACACCTCGAGAGCGCCCTGACGAAGATCGTCGCCGCCCTCACCCCACCCCGCTGACGCGTCCCGCCTATGCGCTGAGGGCTTGGGCGATGGTGCTGCTCACCGCGTCGCGCGTGGCGTCGTCGCCGGAGGCGGAGATCACCGACACGTTGCCCGCCCCTGGGGCGGGAGTGGCACCGCCGGAGACGACGATGACGAACTTCTGGTGGGGGCTCTCCCGCGCGACCGTGGTGACCGTCTCCACCGGCAGCTTCCCGGCCGCGACGATGATCGCGCACTTGCCGAGCACCAGCGTGTTGACGAAGGTACGCCCGTTGGCGACGTCCTGCGACCCGGCGATGGCCAGGAAGCGGACCTGGCCGAGCGTCTTGAGCGAGGCGTCCTGCATCCCCGCCCACACCGGTTTCACCTCGGCCGAGGTGATCCCGGCCGAGTCGGTCAGCAGGCAGGCGCTGACGTCTCGATATTGGCGCGCTCGCGGCTCCTCCTCCGCGCGCGGCCACAGCACGACGGCAGCGATCACGATGAGGACCACACCCAGGCCGGCCAGCCAGTACCAGCGGCGTACGCCGTCGAACATGCGCGCGAACATGCGCGGAAGGATAACGGTTCCCGCCCCGGTAATGTCAGTCTGTGATCATTCGAGATGCCGTCGCCGGGGATTGGCCGCAGATCTGGCCGTTCTTCTCCGCGATCGTCGCCGCCGGGGAGACGTACGCGTACCCGGAGGATCTGACGCCGGAGTCAGCGCGCCCACTGTGGATGGAGGCGCCGCCCGCGCAGACGGTAGTCGCCGTCGACGAGGACGGCACGGTGCTCGGGTCGGCGAAGTTCGGGCCGAACCGGCCGGGCCGGGGCGCCCACATCGCGACCGCGAGCTTCATGGTGAACCCGGCCGCGCAGGGCCGCGGGGTCGGCCGGGCGCTCGGCGAGTACGCATTGGCCTGGGCGCGGGCGCGGGGTTACCACGGCATGCAGTTCAACGCCGTGGTGGAGACCAACGAGCCGGCCGTCCACCTGTGGCAGGCGCTCGGCTTCCAGATCATCGGCACCGTGCCGGACGCGTTCCGGCATCCGACGCATGGGCTGGTCGGCCTGCACGTGATGTACCGGCCGCTCCAGTAGGAACCCGTCACTCCAGCGGGCGGTCGAAGCGCCACCGCGTCGCGCCATAGGGTTCGGCGGTGGCCACCCCGACGACGGTGTGGATGGTGAACTTGTACACGTGCCACGGCGGCGGCCCCGCACTTGGCGCGCTGTACGCGGCGGTCAGCGCGTCGCCGTCCACTTCGCAGGGCCAGCCGCCCACCCGGTATCCCTCGGCGACCCGTTCCAGGGTCTCCGGGTCGGTCAGCCGGGCGGCGACGCCTTCGAGGACGACGTCGATGCCGGGCAGCCGGGCCGAGATGGTGCACATCGGGTTCCGGGCGAGGTCGCGCGCCTTGCGGGCGGCGGGGCTGCTGGTGAAGTACATGGCTCCGTCGAGCCATTGCGCTCCGACGCCCGCGGCGTGGGGCGTACCGTCGGGCCGCGCGGTGCCCAGGAAGTGGGTGATCTCCGGACCGGGCACCGCCGCCAGCGCGTCCCGGGCGCGTGCCCAGTCCAGCGGCGGGCTGCCGTAGCGGTCGAGGTTGGCGGTGTCCGCCGGAGCCGGTTCACCGTTCATGGCCGGGCTGCTCATGAGCCAGACGCTAGTCGATGATCCCCTCGGCCTTGAGTAGGTCGGCGAGGTGGGCGAGTCCGACGCGCACCCGTGACTTGGCGGTGACCAGCAAGCCGGGCGTCGACATCGCACAGACGAGCTGTGTGACGGACTGATGGCGGCCCGAGGACGGATCAGCGCGCCGGGGGCCGGACGCGAGCCGCCCGGCCCGCCCGCCTGCGGCGAGCGGATGAAGCTGCAGCGAGCACGAGCAGACAGACTGGGGGCAGCCCTACCCCGGGTCCGGGGGTCAGCGGGATTTTGCCGGAAGCGCCCGCCCACGAGGCTGGGATCATGACTGACACGACGGCCCTCGCCCGTCCGGCCACCTTCCGCGGCAGTGACTTCGCCCGCCTGTCCGACCGGATCAAACGGGCCGGTCTGCTGGATCGGCGACCCGGCTACTACACCCTGCGCATCGGGCTGGTGATCGCGGCGTACGCCGGTGCCTGGGCCGCCTTCGCGTTCCTCGGCGACTCCTGGCTCCAGCTGCTCGTCGCGGTCGCCCTCGCCGCGGTGTTCGCCCAGGTCGCCCTGGTCGCCCACGATCTGGCCCATCGCCAGGTGTTCAGCACCCGGCGGGCGAGCGAGGTCGCCGGTCTGCTCGCGGGCAACCTCGGCATCGGCATGAGCTACGGCTGGTGGATGGACAAGCACACCCGCCACCACGCCAACCCGAACCACGAGGACCACGACCCCGACGTCTCCCCCGACATCCTGATCTGGTCGGCCGACCAGGCTCGGGCGGCCAAGGGCTTGCCGCGCTTCGTGGGACGGATTCAGGCGTACCTGTTCTTCCCGCTGCTGCTCCTGGAGGGGCTGAACCTGCACGTCTCGGGCGCCCGGGCGCTGCGCAAGGGCGGCATGCGGCACCGGGCGGCCGAGATCGTGCTGTTCGTCGTGCACTTCGCGGCGTACCTGGGCGCGGTGTTCACCGTGCTGCCGCTGGGCAAGGGGCTGGCCTTCATCGCGATCCACCAGGCCGCCTTCGGGCTCTACCTCGGCTGCACCTTCGCCCCGAACCACAAGGGCATGCCGATGGCGACCGACGACCTCGACTTCCTGCGCAAGCAGGTGCTGACCTCCCGCAACGTCACCGGTGGCCCGGTGCTCGACGTGGTGCTCGGCGGGCTGAACCACCAGATCGAGCATCACCTGTTCCCGAGCATGCCGTCGGCGAACCTGCGGCGCGCCAAGCCGATCGTCCGCCGGTTCTGCGCCGAGATCGGCGTGCCCTACGAGGAGTGCGGCCTGTTCCCCTCGTACGCGATCGCGCTGCGCCACCTGCACGCGGTCGGCCGGCCGATCCGCGAGGCCTGATCAGACCGCGGCCGGACCGGTCTCGCCGCCGTAGGTCGCGATCTTGTACTCGGTCGCGGCCAGCGACAGGCTCAGTTCCCGGATGCGGCGGCGGATGATGTCCCGGTGCTCGAGCAGCATGTCCAGCCGCTCGGGCACCGTGTCCGGTCCGGCGTCGACCAGTTCGATGTAGTGCTGCAGGTCGCGCATGGGCATGCCGGACAGCCGCATCCGGGTCAGGAAGACCAGCCGCCGGACGGCCTCGGCGTCGTAGACGCGGTAGCCGTTCGCGTCGCGGTCCACCTCGACCAGCCCCGCCCGTTCGTAGTAGCGCAGCGTGTGCGGCGAGATGTCCAGCAACTCGGCCACCTCGGTGATCGCCATCGCCGCCGGAACGTCACCGGGGCCGGTGAGCCGGTGGATGGCCTCGACCGACAGCGGGTCGTCCTCGCCGAAAGTCTCCAGCACCCGCGTCATGAGGTCTTCGGTAGCCATGATCGAAAGCCTAGTCCGACGGCTCAGACCGGGCGGGCCGACAGCGGGGCGTCGGCGAAGTCGGCGCTGCGGGCGGTGTCCGCCCAGCGGTCGACCTCGGCCAGCCCGCACCGGTAGGCACCGGAGATCCGCTCGACCGCCTCCCGTCCCAGCGGCAGCCGGAGCGGCAGCGGCCCGCCGTGCACGAGCGACACGATGATGTCGGCGGCCCGATCGGGGTCGCCCTCCTGACGGCCGTCGGCC
>JABFYB010000004.1 GCA_013361475.1 Hamadaea sp. | reverse complement strand
GCGGAGAGCCGGGTCAGGCGGCGAGGTCGCGGAGCAGCCGGGCGCCTTCGACCCGCCAGTATCCGTGTTCCTTGCCGTCCAGCATGATCACCGGGATCCGGTCGCCGTATTCGGCTTCCAGTTCCCGGTCGCCCGTGATGTCGATCTCGGCGAACGGGACACCTAGTTCGTCCAGCGTCGCGACGGCGTCGGAGCAGAGGTGACAGCCGGGCCGGGTGTAGAGGGTGACGCGGGGCTGCTCAGACATCCCGCAAGACTACTTTGCGGACTTTGCCGATCGCCGAGTGCGGCAGTTCCGGGACGAAGGAGATCAGCGTCGGGCATTTGAATCGGGCCAGGTTGCGTTCGCAGTGGCGGATCAGTTCTTCTTCGTCGACGGAGCTGCCCGCCGCTCGGACTACGAAGGCGCGCACGGTCTGGCCGCGTACCGGGTCGGGTGCGCCGAGGACGGCGGACTCGGCGACTCCTGGGTGCATGCCGAGCACCAGCTCGACCTCGTACGGGTAGACGTTGAAGCCGTTGACGATGATCAGTTCGCCGATGCGGTCGACCAGGAACAGGTCGCCGTCGCCGTCGGCGTACGCGACGTCGCCGGTCGCCCACCAGCCGTCGGGGTCGGGGCCGCCGCGGCCGTCCGGCCAGTAGCCGGAGAAGAGGTTGTCGCCGCGGACGACGATCTCCCCGGGGTCGCTGCCGGGGCTGTCCGGCGATTCGTGTTCGAGTCCCGGTCCGTCGCCGTCGTCGTCCAGCGAGGGGCTGCCCGCCCGCCAGACGTCGTCGCCGGTGGAGGAGACCAGGCGCAGTTCGATCCCCGGGAGGGGCCGCCCGATCGAGCCCACTTTCAGCGCCGGGGCGGCCAGGGTCGAGGACACGACCGGCGCGGTCTCGGTCAGGCCGTAGCCGATGTGGACGTCGACGCCGGTGATGGCGGTGAACTTGCGAGCGGTCACCGCTTCCAGGGGCGCTGCGCCGCAGACGGCGACGCGTACCGACGACATCGGCGCGGCGGAGGTCAGGCTCGCCGCCCAGAGCGTGTACATCGACGGCACGCCGACCACCACGCTGACGCCTTCTTCGGCGATCAGCCGCAGCGACTCCTCGGCGTCGAACCGGTCGGTGAGCACGCCGCACGCCCCGTGGTAGGCCACCGCGCCGAGGCCCGAGTTCAGCCCGTAGGCGTGGAACATCGGCAGGCCGAGCAGCGCCACGTCGTTGCCGTCCAGGATGGCCGGTTCGACCGCCTCGAGCTGCACGTGGTTGGCGATCAGCGCCCGGTGGGTCAGCATCGCGCCCTTCGGCGCGCCCTCGGTGCCGGAGGTGTAGAGCAGCACCGCCAGGTCGCTGTCCGCGGGTGGGCGCGGGTTCGGGGCCGCGTCGCGCGCGAGCGCCCGGGCCAAGGCACGGCCCGCGTCCTCGTTTCCACTGCAGGTGTACGCCCAGCGCAGCGACTCGAGTTCACCGCCGATGCCGGCGACGGCCGCGGCGACCGCGTCCGTCGCGATGAGCACACTCGCGCCGGAGTCGGCCAGGACGTGGCGGAGTTCCCGGGGTGTGTAGCCGGGGTTGACGGGGACGGCGACGAGTCCGGCCCGCAGCGCGCCGAAGAAGGACACCGCGAATTCGGGGATGTTCGGCAGGGCGATCGCGACCCGCGCGGGGCGCCCGTCGGTGTCCGGCGCGCCCAGATTACGCAGCCCGCCCGCCACCGAGTCCACTTGCGAATCCAATTCGGACCAGGTCAGGGTGCGTCCGTTGTGCCGCAGCGCCGGGCGATCGGGGTGTCGGCGCGCGGCGCGCTGGACATAGCCCGCGAGGGTGGCGTACTCGGCGACATCGGCGGCGATCGCATCCTGCACGTTCGGGAGTCTTCCACACGACGAAAAAGCGCGGCACCCCCATGAATCTCGTTCGTTGTAGTGATCGGATCACCGTGTCGTCACGGTCGGGTCACCCGCGGGGGTGAAACGCCGGACCCGGCGATCCACTTCGATCCCTCCCTGATCAGCGATTATCCGAATCTCCTTGCAGCTCTGAGTACCTGGGAACGTGACCACGGCGTGTCTGCTGTGACACGCCGTGTGATTGATGAAGTAAAGCCGCACACGATGTGCGACGTCCGTGCGAAAGCAGCGGAAATACTCCCCCCAATGGCCGGACAGTTTTCGTGAACACGCACACCAGGGTGGGTTTGGCCCTATCATTCCGAGGGTCGGCTCACCCGTTTTGGCATGATCCGACACCCCTCAACCAGAGGAGGCCGCTGTGCCCGTTCTTGCACCGCACCCGTGCTTAATGGGTGTTTGTCGGCTTATGGTGAGAGACGCCCCGTTTGCCGCCGCCCGCCCCTGCGGCTCCGCATCCGGGCGCTCGGAGGTGACGGCATGACAAGCAGTGCGTACTACGGCGTGAGTCCCGAAGTGTCCGCCGCACGGCAGGCACTCACCGAGGGTCTGGACGCCCTTCGCACTTCACTCAACGAACTTCTCCTGAATCCGCTACTGAGCGTCACGTCGCGGAGCGAGGGCGCCGCGGTCCGGGCGCGTACGCGGACCAAGACGGGCAACGACAGCGGCCACCACAACCCGGCCGCCAAGACCCCCGCC
>JABFYB010000179.1 GCA_013361475.1 Hamadaea sp. | reverse complement strand
CGATCCGTCAGTCGCGCCGGCTGTTCTGTGGCAGCAGGATGCACAGCAGGGAGCACGCCGTCGCCGAGGACGTCGCCGAGGTGGTCGGCGGGAAGTTGGCGCCGCTGTAGGTGGCGCTCGCCGTGTTGGTCAGCGGCAGCACGAGCAGGGTCGACGAGCAGTAGACCTGCTTGGAACCGCCGGCGGGCAGCGAGAAGGTTCCGGCCGCGCTGACGCAGCTGGGCGCGACCGCGTCGGTGATGGTCACGTTCGTCGCGGGCAGGGCGCCGGTGTTGGTCACCGTGATCCGCCAGTACGCCGTGCCGAGCAGTCCGAGCAGTCCGGCGGGCGAGTTCTTCACCCATGGCCCGGTGCCGCCGGGGCCGCAGCGGGACGCCCGGGTGTCGGCGCAGATCTCCTTCTCCACGGTGACGTTGGGCCGGCAGTCCTGCCCGGGTGCGACCGGCAACGTGACAGTGTTGGACGTGAAGGCGCCCGCCGGGTCGCTTCCGGTGCCGGTATTGGCGACCGCCGTCACCGCGCAGGCCGTGCTCACCGTCGTGCGGAAGCAGACCTGCGGAGCGTCACCGGCGTAGGTGACCACCAGCGACGGTTTGACGGCGTTGCCGAAGTCGCTGGTGTCCAGCAACACGAGGCGCGCGTTGACCGTGATGCTCGGATGTGCGACGGGGGAGATGCCCGACAGGTCCAGCGTTCCGTCCGGGGCGAACGCCGGTGTCGCGATCACCGCACCGCCGGGATCGGTGACGCTCGCGGTCGACGCGGCCAGGTCGACATGGGTCAGGTCGATGTCGGTGAGCCGGGCGTCGGTGTAGGCCTGCGAATGTGCGGCCCCGTCGCAGTAGAAGGCGCCGGGGTTCAGGCTGACCGACGCGCCGCTGCGTACGCAGGGGGAGACGCCGGTGTCCGGATCCAGCGAGAACAGGTATCCGGCGTCGCCGAGCCCGAGGAGGCACTCGGTCGTCTCGTCGTACGCGTAGCCGTAGTCGCGCGTCGCCCCACCGTTGACGGTGGGATGCGTCTTCGGGAAGGGCAGACCGGCGCAGACGGCGGCGCTGGTCCAGTCGTAACAGCCGGTGGCCCCGGCGAGGCTGCCGCCCCAGAAGGGGAAGTAGCTGCGGAGGTGACCGTTGGGCGCGGTGATCGTCTCGGGGTTGAAGGTCAGCGCGCCGGCCGGCACCGAGCCGAAGCCGGTCGGGGCGGTGAGCGTACCGCCGGTGAGGGTGAAGCAGGTGACGACGGGCGGCGCGCCGCTGGCCGCCGGTACGCATGCCCCGTTGGCCGCGCCGCCGGTGTCGTACGAGGTGAAGGCGGCGTACGTCACGCTGCCGGCCGGACCCGCGGCCTTGGCGGTGGACCATCCGGTGCAGGTGGTCGCGGTCGCCGGGTCGAAGCAGCCGAGCTGCGGCGGGCCGCCCGCCACCGCGGACGAGGCGAAGACCAGTCCACCTGCGACGGTCAGGCTGCCCTGGTACAGGCCGCCGTTGCTGTTGGCGCCGACGATCGGCGCGTACGGCTGACCGGCGCACGGGGTCAGCGTGGCCAGGTCGGCGCAGAGCACCTGCCCGGAGCTGGAGACACCGTAGAGGTTGCCGTCGACGAGGACGAAGCCTTCGAGGCCGGTGATGCTCGGCGAGCCGCCGGTCGGCTGCAGCGCCGTGTAGCCGCAGTTGGCGCGGGCGGCCATGTCCAGGCAGGCGACGCCGACCGAGCCCGCGGTCACCGCCGGGTAGTACACCCGCTCAGGATGCGCCGGGTCGACGGCGTACACGGGCTGCAGGGTGCTCTGGATGTTGCCGGTGCTGCCCGTGCCGAGCGGGCCGGGCGCCGTGTTGACCGGGCGCGGCCACGGTCCGCCCGCGCAGGGCTGATTGGTCAGCAGGTTGACGCAGACCACCTTGGGCGCCGCCGCGGCGAGGTGGTGGTACATGTTCCAGCTTTCGACCTCGCCATTCGGGCCGCGATAGATCACTGGGGTGAAGCCGTCACCGCCAGTGGGGGTGGCGACGGTCTGCACGGGCGGCAGGAGGAAGTGGGTCAGGTTCGTGCCGCCGGGCCGCGCGGCCGGGTTGGTCGCGCGTACGGCGACGACGCCGCTCGCCGGCTCCGTCGTGGTGAACGTCGTGCCGTCGGTCGACCAGCGGGGGCTCCAGCCCGGTGGCGCGACGAGCGAGCCCGGCACGAAGGTCTGTCCACTCTGCAGCGAGTCGGCGATCGTCGCCGCCCCGGTCGCGGAGCTGTTGTCGTAGGACAGCACCCAGTTCACGACGTCGCCGTGGTTGGCCGGATCAGCGCCGGGCGACGTGACGTTCTGGACGGACTTCGTGAGTCCGCTGGGCTGGAGCTGTTGGGCGGCCACGGGGACGGGGACGGTGATCGCCAGCACCGCCGTGACGGCGGCTGCGAGGACGGGTAGAGGTCGCATGGACGAATGACACAGGGGCGACAACGACAAAGATAGATATGAGGGCGTGAATACCTCGATCGGAGCAAACCGCTCATTCACGGTTCATCGCCGTTCCATCAGCCGCGCGTCCTTGACGGACGGGTCAGTTGCGCGTACGCAGATCGTCGCGGTGCTGCCGCATCGAGCCGACGATCGCGGTCAAGAACGTCTGAACCCGCCGCAGCTCCTCGTCGGAGAACTGCGCCATGACATCCTCCGTACGCCGCGCGAGCGGACGGAAGAAGTCCCGTGCGACTTCCGCGCCGGGGGCGGCGTACCGCAGGAAGATCTTGCGGCGGTCGGCGGTGTCGCGGTCCCGGCGAACGTGACCCGCCGCCTCGAGCCGGTCGATGACCCCGGTGATCGAGCCGGACGAGAAGTTGAGTTCCTCGCGCAGCGTGCCGGGCGTGATCGGCTCCCCGGCCAGCTCCGCCTCCATGATCAGCAGCAGTGCGTGCAGGTCGGCCTGGCCGAGCTGGTTCCGGGCGGCGAACGCGTCGCCGATGTGCCGGGAGTGCGCCCCGTAGAGGTGGAGATCGCTGATGATCTCGCCGACGAGCTTGGCTCGTGGGTCGTCGGCGCGCTGGAACACGCTGTCCGTCACGCGGAGCACTATAACCTCGCGAGGTGGGTATCTCTGATGCCGAGATAATCGTCTGCAATGATGTTCGGGCGACGAGACACCTTCGAGGGAGTGGACCATGCTGCGAGTGCTGACCGGGCGGTTGTCCGCCTGGCTTGTCCTGCTGGTGACAGTGCTGGCGGCAGGCGCCCTCATGGGTGTCGGCGGCGAGGCGACGACGACCAACGACGCGACCGCCGGGCTGCCCGACTCGACGGAGTCGGTGCGGGTGGCGCAACTGCAGAAGCAGTTCCCGAGTGGTCAGGTCAATCCGGCCCTCGTCGTCTACGCCCGCGACGGCGGGAAGCTGACCGACGCCGACGACCGGAAGATCGCGGCCGACTCCGCCGCGTTCGCCAAGTTCGCCGTCGGGGGGCAGGTCGCGCCGCCGGTGAAGGCGGAGCGGGAAGGCGCCGTCCTGGTGGCCGTGCCCCTGCCGGCCGGCCAGCAAATCGAGGAGCTGTCCGAGACGATCCGGCAGCTCCGGGCGATCGCAGGCGAGGGACGGCCCGACGGGCTCACCGCGCAGGTGACCGGCGGGGCCGGGTTCACCGCCGACATCGCCGCGTCCTTCGACGGTGCGAACACCACCCTGCTGCTGGTCACCGTCGTGGTCGTCGCGGTGCTGCTGCTGATCACGTATCGCAGCCCGTGGCTGTGGCTGATCCCGTTGGCGGTGGTCGGTTCGGCCGACATGGTGACCAACGCCTTGCTGGCTCTGCTGAACCGGACGGCCGGTCTGCTGCTGGACCCGTCGACGACCGGCATCGTCGACGTCATCGTCTTCGGCGCGGGCACCGACTACGCGCTGCTGCTCATCGCCCGGTACCGCGAGGAACTACGCCGTCACGGCGATCGCCGGGAGGCCATGCGGCGCAGCGTACGCTCGGCCGGCCCGGCGATCGCGGCCAGCGCGGTGACGGTGATCCTCGGACTGCTGACCCTGCTTGCCGCGCCGTTGACCTTCAACCAGGCGCTCGGCGTCGCCGGGGCGATCGGTGTCGCGGTCGCGGCCCTGTTCGGCCTGCTGGTGCTCCCCGCCGCGCTCGTCGTCTGCGGCCGTGGGCTGTTCTGGCCCTTCGTTCCCCGCGAGGGCCAGTCCGAGGAGCAGACCGGACGCGGGCTCTGGGCGCGCGCCGGTGGGTTCGTCGCCCGGCGGCCCCGGATGGTCGTCGCGCTCTCGCTGGTCTTCCTGGCCCTGCTTTCGGCGGGACTGTCGGACGTCCGGATCGGGTTGAGCCGGACCGAACAGTTCCGCGTACAGGCGGAGTCGATCGACGCGCTCACGACGCTGGGTAAGCATTTCCCCTCCGGCGCGGCCGATCCCGTGATCGTCCTCGCCAAGGACAGCCGCCAGGACTCGGTGTTCGCGGCGATCGACGGCACCGACGGGGTGGCGAGCGTACGCCCGGCGGAGAAGGCTGCCGGTTGGGTGTCGTTCGACGTCGTCCTCGACGCCGAACCCGACTCGACCGCCAGCTACGACACGGTCAAGGCGTTGCGTACGGCGGTGCACCAGGTCGCCGACGCGGACGCGGTGGTCGGCGGAACGGTGGCGACCAATCTGGACGAACGGGAGGCGTCGTTCACCGCGTTGCGCCGGGTCGTCCCACTGGTGCTGGCGGTGGTCTTCCTGATCCTGCTGGTGCTGCTGCGGTCGCTGGTGGCGCCGGTCGTCCTCGTGCTGACCGTCGTGGCGACCTACTTCGCGGCGCTGGGCGCGGCGAACCTGCTCTTCGTCCACGTGCTCGACTACGCCGCGCTCGACAACGAGGTGCCGCTGTTGTCGTTCCTGTTCCTCGTGGCGCTGGGCGTGGACTACAACATCTTCCTCGCGACCAGGGCGCGCGAGGAGGCTGTGCGGCACGGCACCCGGGCTGGAATGCTCACCTCGCTGAGCGTCACCGGCGGCGTGATCACCAGTGCCGGCATTCTGCTGGCCGCGGTCTTCGCCGTGCTCGGCGTCCTGCCGCTGGTGACGCTCACCGAACTCGGGATCATCGTCGGCATCGGCGTCCTGCTGGACACGCTGCTGGTCCGGACGCTGCTCGTCCCGGCGATCGCGATGCTGTCGGGCGAACGGTTCTGGTGGCCCGGCCGCCCGTATCGGGGCACGTCGCCGGTCATCGTCCAGCAGAAGGATCGAGCCGGAGAACCCTCCGTGAGGTGAGACAAGAATTCACGCTATCTTGTATTCAGCTTGTGCTGTACTGTCGTCGATGTGAGGACGCTGGACGACGCCATTCCCGTGGCCACCCGCGGACAGGTGCTGGCCCGCTTCGGGCACGCCCTGTCCGACCCCACCCGAGCCCGGCTGCTGCTGGCGCTGCGGGACGGGCCGGCGTACCCGTCGGACCTGGCCGACCTGCTCGGGGTGTCCCGGCAGAGCCTGTCCAACCATCTGGCCTGCCTGCGCGGCTGCGGGCTGGTGGTCGCGGTCGCCGAGGGCCGCCGCTCGCGCTATGAGCTGTCGGACCAGCGGCTCTCGCACGCTCTCGGGGACCTGCTCGGTCTGGTGCTCGCCGTCGACCCGACCGTCTGCCCGTAAGCCGACCGCGACGACTGCTGCTGCTGATGACGTCGCTGTCGGCGACCGGTCCCACGACGGCCGCGCGGCGCGCGGCACTGGTGCGTCGCGTCCGGCTGCTGGTCGCCGACTCGGTGCTCGGCTGGTGGTGGGCCGATCCGGCGGCCGCCCTGGTCATCGCGGGGATCGCGATCCGCGAAGGCGTTCAGACCTGGCGCGGCGACACCTGCTGCCCGCGTTAAACAGCTTTCGTGTGGACGCGGCCGTGGGCGTCGGCGCAGTGTTGGGCGTCCGGTTGCCGGCCGATGGTCAGCAGGTCGCCGGTGGCATGGTCGACCTGCAACGTGGTGTGGCTGATCTGGTGCTTGTGCAACAGGTTCTCCAGCTGTCCGCGTACGGCGTGACAGTCGCGGCCGGGATCGACGAGAACGTGCGCCGACAAGGCCGGCTGGCCCGAGGTGATCGCCCAGACGTGCAGGTCGTGGACCTCGACGACGCCGGGTACGCCGGCCAGCTGGTCGCCGATGGCCTCCGGCTGCAGACCGGCCGGAGCGGCCTCGAGCAGGACCCGCCCGGAGTCGCGCAACAACCCCAGTCCGGCCTTGAGCATCAGCGCCACGACGACGAGAGTCGCGATGCCGTCGGCGCGGTCGAACCCGGTGAACACCATGATCAGACCGGCGATCGCGGTCGCGACGAAGGCGTACAAGTCGTTGAGGATGTGCTGGAAGGCGCCCTCGACGTTGAGGCTGGTGCGGTTGGCCTTGCTGATCGCCCACGCGGCGGCGATGTTGACCGCGACGCCGGTGAGGGCGGTGCTCACGACGAGCCAGCCGTGGACCTCTGGCGGGTCGAGAAGCCGGCGGACGGACTCGTAGCCCAGCCACCCGGCCAGCAGGACCAGCGACAAGCCGTTGGCCTGCGCGGACAGGATCTCGGCGCGTTTGAGCCCGTAGGTGTAGCGGCCGCGCGCCGGGCGGGCGGCGAGCCGGATCGCGATCAACGCCAGCACGATCGACGCGGCGTCGGTGAGCATGTGCGCGGCGTCGGAGATCAGCGCGAGGGACTGGGCGATGACACCGATGACGACCTCGACCGCCATGAAGCCGCCGATCAGCGCCAAGGCCACCGACAGCCAGCGGCGATCGGCGTCGGCGGACAGGTCGTGGCTGTGGCTGTGGCCGTGTTCATCGTGGGTCGACACGATGCGGAATGGTACACGCGGACGTGAATTCAGCCAATGTTGAATATGAATGTCGTGTTCCGTGTGCCGGTTGCCCCAGATCACGCCGCGCGGGGTGAACGATCCGGTGCTCCAGGTACGCCCGGTAAGCTGCCCCCGCCCGCGACCTGATCTCGATTGCGAAAGGTGCCCGGAATGCGCGATCGCCTCGCCGGCCGGTTCCGCCGGTCACTGCTGCGGATGCTGTTCGTGGTGGTGGCCACCGCTGGACTGGTGTGGCCGGCGTCGGCAGCAGAGGCGCACGAGGTGGCCGGGGCCGGCGCCACCAACTTCCGGACGACCCTGTCGGCGCTGACGCCCGGCGTCGCCGGAGTGAGCCTCTCGGTGGTGGAGAACGGATCGCGGCTGCAAGCGGTCAACACCACGGGCCAGGACCTGATCGTGCAGGGCTACGCCGGTGAGCCGTACGCGAAGATCGGCCCCGGCGGCGTCTTCCTCAACGACAACTCGCCGGCGACCTATCTCAACACCGACCGGTACGCCACCACGGTGGTCCCCGCCGGAGTGGACGGCAAGGGCGCACCCCGCTGGCGCAAGGTCTCCGGCGAGCACGTGTACCGATGGCACGACCATCGCATCCACTGGATGCTCAAGACGTTGCCCGCACCGGTCGCGGCCGACCCAGCCGCCGAACACCGGGTCAGCGAGTGGAAGGTCGTGCTCGACTACGGCGGGCAGACACTGGCCGCGACCGGGACGCTGGACTGGATTCCGGGACCGTCCCCGACACCGTGGCTGCTGCTGGCGCTCGCGATCGCGGTAGTGGTCGCGATCGGCGGAGTGCTGCCACGCGCCGGATACCGGCTGCTCGCCACCGGAACCGGGCTCATGCTGGCCGCCGACCTGCTGCACTCGGCCGGTGTCGCCGCCGTCGAGACCGGCAGCCTCGCCCAACGGCTCGGTGCGCTGCTCGGCGCGGACGCCACCGCCCTCGTCGTGTGGCCGTTCGGGATCCTCGCCGCCTGGCGGCTGGCCTACCGGTCCCGGTTCGCCGCCGTGATCGCCGCCTGCGTCGGCGCGCTGCTGGGCTTCTCGATGGCCCTGGACGACGCACCGGTGTGGTGGCGCTCGTCGGCTCCGACCGGACTCAGCCTCAGCGTCGACCGGGCGACCGTCGCGGTCGTCATCGGCACCGCGGTCGGTCTCGTCATCGCGGTGGCCCTGTTGAGCTTGCGGTCCGCTCGCCAGCGGATCGCGGCTGCGGCGGCGGCCGCCGGTTCCGCCAGCTCGGCAGACGGCGACGGTACCCCTGTGGCGGGTGACCCCGACTCGGAGTCTGCGGGCGGTAGGGGTTCCACTGTGGCGGGCGACCCTGACTCGGACACTGCGGGCGGCGATGCTTCCGTTGTGGCGGGCCTCCCGGGCTCGGACTCCGCGGGCGCCGATGGTTCTTTTGTGACGCCGGGTCGTGACTCGGGGGCTGCGGGCGGCGTTGGTTCCGTCGCGGGGAGCGGTGTCGATTCGAGCCCGGCGGATGGCGACGGCGTTCCGGAGCCGGGTGCCGTGGGCACGGCGAACCGTGACGACAACGCGGAGCTGGTCGGCGCCGGGGCGTCGAGCGGCGGGTCCGGCGTACCGCGCCGGAGCGTCGCCGGGTATCTGGCGGTGGGCGGGGTCGGCGTCGTCGCGGGTACCGGGATCGGCATCAGTCTGCGTCCCGGCGAGACCCCGGTAGCGGCCTCGGCCGGCAACGCCGGTCCCGCACTGACCGACGTCGGCGCGGCCCGGGTGGCGTTCCACGGCTCCCGCCAGTCCGGCATCGCCGTGCCCGCCCAACCGCAGGCCCACAGCTGGGTCGCCGCGTTCGACCTGCTGGACGGCGTCGATGCCAAGGCGTTGCAAAGTCTGCTGCGGCAGTGGTCGGCCGCGGGCGCGCGGATGGCTGAGGGTCACGGCGTCGGCCAGCCCGACGACCATGTCGTCACCGGATCGGGGCCGTGCGCGCTGACCGTCACGTTCGGCTTCGGGCCGAGCCTCTTCGGCAAGGCAGGCATTCCGGTCGCGGCACGCCCGGCGGCGCTGACCCCGTTGCCCGCGTTCACCGGCGAGCGCCTCGATCCGGCCGCCAGCGACGGCGACCTTGGTGTCGTCGTCGCCGCCGACGATCCATTGGTCGCCTTCCACGCCGGGCGAGTGTTGCGGCGTATCGCCGGACCGGTCGCCCGGCTGCGGTGGCAGCAGACCGGGTTCGCGGCCACCCCAGGCGCGACCGCACCGGGCAGCACCGGCCGCAATCTCATGGGCCAAGTCGACGGCACGAACAATCCGAAGCCGTCCGACCCCGACTTCGCCACGAAGATCTTCGTCTCCGGCGACGACCAGCCCGCCTGGCTCCGCGACGGCTCCTACCTCGTGGTACGCCGCATCCGGATGCTGCTCGACGACTGGGATCGGCAGACCCTCGAAGCCCAGCAGAAAGTCATCGGCCGCCGCAAGGACACCGGCGCTCCGCTGTCCGGCGGGCAGGAGACCACCCCGGCCAACTACGGCACCACCGACACCGGCGGTTCGCCGGCGATCCCGGTCAACGCCCACATCCGTCTGGCGGCGCCGGCCTTCAACAACGGTGCGGCGATGCTGCGCCGAGGCTGGTCCTACACGTCCGGCGACGAAGCCGGGTTGCTGTTCCTGGCGTACCAGGCCGATCCTCGGCGCGGCTTCATCCCGGTCCAGCAGCGGCTGGCCGGCAACGACGCGTTGTCGAAGTTCATCCGGCACGAAGCCAGCGCCTTGTTCGCCATCCCCGGTGGCGTACGCGACGGCGGCTACATCGGGCAGGCGCTGTTCAGCGGGGACCTGTCATGACCCGGCGGCCCATGAGCGTCTTCGTCGCAGCGCTCGCTTTGGCGAGCATGACCGGGTGTGCGGTGTGGGGCACTGAAGGCGGTCCCGGCGGGGCCGGAGCCGCGACGCCGACCGCCACCGCGACGGTCGCACCCTCGCCCGCGATCGCCACCAAGGGATCGGACGGCGTACAGCGGGTCGAGGTCGCCATCGGTGACGACCTGCGGCTGCATCCCGACGTCGTCCGGGCCACCACCGGCACGATCGAGATCACCTTCCGCAACACCGGTGTCACACCGCACGACATCAGCGTCGACACCGTCCCCGAGGTCGACGGCGGCAACGTGAACGGCGGGCAGACCCGGACGATCACCGTCACGGTCACGCAACCCGGCACCTATCCGATGCCGTGTGCGTACCACGTGACGTCGGGCATGCAAGGCACCCTCGAGGTCAGCGCCGCGAACTGATCCTTGTGCCGGCACCCTATCGTGACTACCGTTCAGGTGGTTTCGTCCGCGCCACGTCGGATCGTCCATGGTGGAGGTATACCGGGTGCAGTACCGGCCGCAGCGTCTTGACGACCGTGACGCCTACCGTGGCCGCCGTCGAGCACCCGCGCCGCCGCGCCGGCGCTACGTGGCGGTCTCGCTGACCGCGCTGGCCGGTGCTGCGATCGCCGCCACCGCGGCGGGCGCGATTCTCCCCGATCACACGCCCGATCACCTGGGCGCCGAGGGACCGGCCTGGCCTACTCACGCCGAAAGCGAGCGTACGCGGGCCGCCGATCAGACGGGCCGCCAGAACCGTTCCAGCGGGACGCAGACTGTCGCCGAGTCCGCCTCCTGGGCGCTGCCGATGCGCGACTACGAACTGGGCGACGCCGGCGGCAACGGCGCGGATCTGGTCATCGCCGAAGGCACCCCCTTTTCCGCGGTCCACTCAGGCACCGTCCTGGTCGCCGAATGGCGGGGTGGCTACGGCAAAATGGTCATGATCGATCATGGCGACGGCGTCGTCATCCTCTACGGCCACGCCTCGGAACTCCTGGTGAAGCCGGGCGACAAGGTCGCCGCCGGTCAGACCATCGGCTTGGTCGGCAACACCGGCCGATCCGCCGGACCACACCTGCGCCTGGAGGTCCACGTCGACGGCCAGGCGGTCGGGACGATGGACTGGTTCAAGGACCGGGGCGTCGACCTTCAGCTGCAGATCCAGCTCTGATCAGCCGACGGGCGGGCGGGAACGGTCCGTCAACCTGGCCCGCGCGGTGGCGTACGCGGTGTCGTCGATCTCCCCGTGGGCGTACCGGCGATCAAGGACCTCCAGCGGAGTCTCCCGGTGTGGCCCGCTCTGCGGGAGCGACCGAACGACAGCCCAGACGCCGAGGGCGATCAACGCGATCCACAGCAGCGGCATCAGCATCATCCACCAGCCGCCGAATCCGTATCCGTACATCATGGCGGGCCTCCCAGCCTGCGATCTACCTCCAGAATCGG
>JABFYB010000707.1 GCA_013361475.1 Hamadaea sp. | reverse complement strand
GTCGAGCAGCCGGACGTCGCCGTGCCCGTACAGCTTGAAGTACCAGTACGCGTACGCGGCGAACCAGTTGTTGTTGCCGCCGTAGAGAATCACGGTGTCGTCGTTGGCGATGCCGCGAGCCGACAGCAGCGCCTCGAACTGCTGCTTGTTCACGAAGTCCCGGCGCACCGGGTCCTGCAGATCGGTCTTCCAGTCGATCTTCACGGCGCCGGGGATGTGCCCGCCGTCGTAGGCGGTGGTGTCCTCGTCGACCTCGACGAAGACGAGGCCGGGGGTCTCGAGGTTCTTCTCGGCCCAGTCGGCCGTGACGAGTGCGGTGTCGCGACTCATGGAAAGCTCTCCCTTGATGGATGGCTAGGGTGAGTCGGCGCTCGCGCTGGAGCTGATCAGGTGATGCATACGCGCCGCGCCCGACCCTGACGGAACGGGTACCTACGACAGCGGCGTCGCTACAGCCTCGGGCGTGAAGCCCTTACAGGCGTGAGGGAAAGGCAGGCATGGCTGCCGGCGCCGCCGTCAGAAGACGGGGCGACACAGGCAGGCGGCCACGCGGCACAGGTCGACCGCGCGCCTCTTAGTGAGCAGGATGCCCATAGCCAGCGACCCTACCAGCCGAGTCTCGGTTCGCCGAACAACGAGCCCACAATCCGGGACTGCCGGCTCGTCCCGCAGATCATGGTTGCGCATGCGATCTTGACCGGCTTTGACCTGCGTAACCGTGATCCGCAGGTTATGCGGCCACATTGAGTTGCGGTCCGCTGTGGCGCAGGGCACGATCGTCACGTGTTCCCCGCCCCCGAAGATCAGCGACAAGATCGCAGGTCACGCCCCGACCGGCAGCGTGAGCGCGAGCTGCCGCCGGAAGACCTGGACGAACTCGACGACGACATGGAGCCGCCGTTCGTCCCCGTGCGCCGGCTGCTCTCCCTCTTCATCGCCGGCTTCTCGGCGATGCTCGGGGTCGGCCTGATCTTCGGCGCGCAGACCTCCGGCCCGAACGCGCGCATGTCGTACGCCGTCGTCATCTTCGGCGTACAGGTGTTGTTCCTGCTGGCCTGGACGATGGCGATGCGCCCGCCGGGGATGAAGATCGTCGCCGGGGCGGGCGTGCTGACCGCCCTCGCGGCCGACATCGCCGCGGTCTACCCCGACGTGGCCGGGCTCGGCCCGCTGGCGCTGGCCGCGGTGATCGGGTTCGTCGCCGCGTTCGTCGGCCAGATGATCACCGGCGAGGTCCGGATGCGGGTGACCGAGTCGCTCGGCGCCACGCTGCTGGTCGTGATCGGGGTGGTGAGCTTCGCGACGCTCATCGTGCTCACCCGGATTCCCAAGGGGACCCAGGCGATCGTGGTCTGCCTCACGGCGACCGGCGTCGCCCTGCTGGTGGCCCGGTTGCTCGACACCGTCGCCCCGGTGCCGCGGATCGCCGCCCAGGTGCCGCGCGGATCGCTGGGCGTCGTCGTCGGGGCCTGCGCGGGTACCATCGCCGCCACCATCTGGGGCAGCTACCTCGTCGGGTTCGACCCGAAGGAGGCCGCGTTCATCGGGCTGGCCGCGGCCGGCGCCGCCGTTCTCGCCGACCTGGCCGTCGGGTTCGCCGAGGCGGGCCGGGAACTGGCCGGGGACGCTCCGACGATGTGGCTGGCCCGGCACATGCAGGGACCGCTCGGCGGCTTCGCGCTCGCCGCGCCGGTCGCGTACGCCATCTCCGCGATCTTCCTGACCTGACGCGCAAAAGCACTCGCCGAGCACCTGACCCGCTCCGAATACGCTCCGACTTCGAGACGACCCGCACGGGACGAGGAGAAACCTTGCGCCGGTTCCTGATCACCGCGGTAGTGCTCATCCTCATCATCGGGGTGGGCGTCTTCGCGATGGATCGCGCGGTCGCCGCGTACGCCGAGGATCAGATCAAGCAGCAGACCGTCGCCGAGGTCGCCCGCCGGGGGATGAGTTCCGGGGAGCCGAGCGTCGACGTCGGCGGCTTCCCGTTCTTCACCGAGGTGGTGAGCGGGGAGTACGACCAGATCGTCATCGTGCTGCCCGACCTCAAGGGGCAGGGGATCACGCTGCCGAAGTTCGCGCTGACCGCGTCCGGCGTGAACGCGCCGCTGGACGCCTTGCGGTCGGGCGAGGGCACGATCACGGCGGACAAGATCACCGGGACCGCGGTGGTGCCGTGGGACGTCGTGGTGAAGCAGACGAAGTTCAAGGATCTGACCCTGTCGGCCGACCCCGACGGCACGTTGAAGGTGGCGGGCGAGGCGACGCTGGGCGGGTTCAGCATTCCGCTGACCGGCAAGGCGAAGGTCACCCTGGCCGGTCCGACGAAGCTGCGTGTTCAGGTCACCGATCTGTCCGGGACGGACCCCAACCTCAACGCGCTGGTCAAGTCGCTGATCGCGGCGTACCAGGACAAGTTGGTCTTCGACGTGGCGCTGCCGAAGCTGCCTTACGACCTGAAGCTGCAGAAGATCACCGCTACGCCGGACGGGCTCGACCTCACGGCGTACGCCGAAAACGTGCCGCTGACTCAATGAGAGATGTCACGGTTGTGAATTCGTGTTTCGGCTTGATGAACCAAGTCTCAACTTGACCACGACCCCGAACACCAGGTGGAACAACCCTGGTGTTCGGGGTCAGTTCGGCTAGAGTCAAGACTTAACCCGCCCGTCAGTGCCGCCGGGGAGTGCCACCCCCGTGTGCGACGGAGGTAGATGTGGAGATACTGCTTCTCGTGACGCCGCGCGCCGGCGAGCCCTCGATGGTGCTCCCCGCGCTGGATCTGCTCCCCCACGCTGTCCGCACCGCACCCCGCGATGTGCGTACGCTCGTCTCCGCTCCCAGCCCCGACGCGGTGCTGGTCGACGCCCGGTCCGAACTGTCCGATGCCCGCGCCACCTGCCGCATGCTGCACGCGACCGGCATCGGCGTACCGCTGATCGCCGTCGTGAGCGAGGCGGGCCTGATCGCGCTCAACTCCGACTGGGGCGTGGACGACGTCATCCTCGCGACCGCGGGACCGGCGGAGGTCGAGGCGCGGCTGCGCCTGGCCGTGGGCCGGCTGACCACCGCGACCGCGAGCGCCAGCGGCCTCATCCGGGCCGGTGAGCTGACGATCGACCCCGACACCTACGCGGCGAAGCTCAAGGGGCGTCCGCTCGACCTCACCTACAAGGAGTTCGAGCTGCTGAAGTTCCTCGCCCAGCACCCCGGCCGGGTGTTCACCCGCGATCAGCTGCTGCGCGAGGTCTGGGGCTACGACTACTTCGGCGGCACCCGGACGGTCGACGTGCACGTGCGGCGGCTGCGCGCGAAGCTCGGCTCGGAGTACGAGTCGATGATCGGCACCGTTCGCCAGGTCGGCTACAAGTTCGTCCTGCCGTCGTCCCGCCACGCCGAGGAGGGCCTCCCCGCCGCCAAGGAGCGGATCACCCTCTGACGATCATGAAGGCAGGGCCGCGCCGCGGGCGCGGAGGACCTAGTCTGTCCGCATGATCGCCAAGCCGAACGTCAGAGTGGAACGCGCCGGTCGGCTGACGCTCGATCAGGTGACTCAGGCGGTCGAGCTGGCCGATCTCGCCGGGGACGTCGACGGGGCGTACCCGCTGTCCGAGCACGTCATGCTGCACCTGCGGCAGGGCGGCGAGGTCCCGGCGATCCACCTGCTGGTCTCCGACGACGACGGCCGCCTCGTCGGTTACGCGCACGTCGATCCGACCGACAAGGTCGCCGGGCCGAGCGCCGAGGTGGTCGTGCACCCGTTGCGTCGGCGGCGCGGCCTTGGCCGGGCGCTCGTGACCGCGGCGCTCGCGGTCGCGGCCGAGAACGATCCGGCCGGGCGGCTGCGGCTCTGGGCGCACGGCGATCATCCGTCGGCGGGCGCGCTCGCCGTCTCGCTCGGCTTCACCCGGGCCCGCGTGCTGTGGCAGATGCGCCGTTCGCTGTTCACTCCGGTGCCGGCGGCGTCGCTGCCCGCCGGGATCGCCGTCCGCGCCTTCGTCCCGGGCCGCGACGACGAGGCGTGGCTGCGGGTCAACGCCCGCGCCTTCGCCGACCATCCGGAACAGGGCCGCTGGACGCTCGAAGATCTCCGCGTACGCATGGCGGAGCGGTGGTTCGACCCCGAGGGGTTCTTCGTCGCGTACCGGGAGGGTGAGCCCGACGGGGAGTTGCTGGGCTTCCACTGGACGAAGGTCCACGGGGGTCACACGGCGGGCGAGGACGACGGCGATCACCAGCACGAACCGATCGGCGAGGTCTACGTGCTCGGCGTCGATCCGGCGGCGCACGGGCTGGGCCTGGGCGCCGCGCTGACGGCGGTGGGGCTGACCTATCTGCGCCGCCGAGGGCTGGACCAGGTCATGCTCTACGTCGACGAGGCGAACGCGGCGGCCGTGCGGCTCTACGAGCGCCTCGGATTCGTCCGCTGGGCCACCGACACCTGCTTCGAGCGGCTGTGAGACCTGTCTTTTCGGACCTCGCCACCGACTTGCGAGATCCCAGAGACAGGGCCTGGATCGGCCTATTCCCAACCGTGATATCAGCGGGCGAGGATGGTCGGCATGGTCCGCGACGCGCTCGCCCCGCCCGCCGCCTTCGTCGCCTACGTCGAGAGCCGGCTGCCGCTGCTCATCCGGGAAGTCCGCCGGTACGTGCCGGACGAGCGCTTCGCCGATCAGGCCGCCCGGGACCTGCTGGCCTCCGTCGCGATCCGCTGGCCCTGGTACGCCCGGCTGCCCGGACAGTCGCGGAAGGATCCTGAGCAGGCCGCCGACAAGGTGCTCCGGCGGGGCTTCGCCGACGTCGTCAAGGAGTACGCCGACCCGCAGCGCGAGGTCCGGTTGTCGTTGACCGAAGCCGACGCCGACGAGGAGGTCCGGCCGGTTCCGCTGCCCGACCAACCGCCTCGGCGGTCCCGGCTGCACGGGTCGTTGAGCCCGGCCGACGAGGCTCAGTTCATCTGGGAGCGGTCGGCGCGGACGGTGCGGCGGCGTACTTTGATCACCGGTGGTCTGGCCTTGATCGGGCTGGTCCTGACGGTCAGCCGGCCCCGGCCCGAGGGGACGTCGGAGGAGGTTCCCGCCTCGCCCAGTCCGGACTCGACCGCGCTGCCGGCCGGCGTCGACGTGCTGCCGCCGTTGGCCGACTTGAGCCGGCTGCCCCTACGCCGGTCCCCACTGCCGCCCGAGATCGAGTTCGAGAAGGCGTCGGTGAGTCTGCCGCGGGGGCGTCGGGCTCGGGCGGTGTTCAGCGCGACGGAGGAGTCGGCGGTTCTCCTGCTGGACGACGGTCGCCTGTACGCCGTCCCCGACATCCGTGTCCGCCCGGACAATCCCGGCGTGATGTCGCCGGACGGGCGCTACATCGCCTTTCGTGACGCCCATCAGATGCTGTTCGACGTCGCGACCGGCATGGTCCGGGTGCTCGACAAGGTCACCACGGTCAGCCCGCCGATCTGGCTGGACCCCCAGCACCTCCTGTACGCCGCGGTCGGCGGCAGTCAGGTCGTGCTCGCCGACGGTCAGCTCACCGATCTGCTGGAGGCCGTCGACCTCAACGACGTCGTGGCGCCACAAGGGCACAAGGAGCCGTTGACCGGCGATCCGATCCTGCGGTCGACCGAGCTGCTGGCCCTCGGGCGGCCGCTGACGGCTCCCGCCCGGGTTCGCCGATACACCACGAATCAGGGCGAGCCGATCGACGTCAGTCTCGAAGGTGAACTCGTGGCCTGGGTGGGGCTGTGGCGGGGGCTCGGATTCTCGCTGGCCACCGGCCCGAACCCGGCCGACCGGGGTCGCCTCGTCCGCCGCTGCCAGACCCCGGGCCGCGTGCCCGCCCAGTACGGGGAAGTCGTCAGCGGCATGGCGGCGCTCCGGGCGGCGACGGGCGCGGTGTTGCGCGTACTCGTGGAGACGATGAAGACCACGGCGGACCGAGTCGAGCCGGTGGGCTGGCTGGACCCGTCGACGGTGCTGGTCGCGGCGAACACCGACGACGCGACGGTGATCGTGGCGTGGGGGATCGAGGACGGCAAGCTGGAGCTGGTCACAGTGGTCAACCGGAACGTCCGGATGGCGCTGGCCGACCTCTCGGTGCTCTCCTGATCATTGCGTCACCCATGTTGTTTCACCGGGCAAATCGCCCGCTCCAACAGCATGGCTGGCGCAATGATCACGCGGTCAGGAGAAGGCGGCGACGCCGGTGAGGGTCTGCCCGATCACCAGCTGGTGAATCTCGGCGGTCCCCTCGTAGGTCAGCACGCTCTCCAGGTTGTTGGCGTGCCGCATGAGCGGGTATTCGCCGGAGACGCCGTTCGCGCCGAGGATCGTCCGGCACGTCCGGGCGATGGCCAGGGCTTCCCGGGTGCTGTTGAGCTTCGCGAGGCTGACCATCGGCGGCGTCATGCGCCCGGCGTCGGCGGTGCGGCCCAGGTGGAGCGCCAGCAGCAGCCCTTTCTGCAGCTCCAACGCCATGTCGGCCAGCTTCGCCTGAGTCAGCTGGAAGCCGGCGAGCGGCTTACCGAACTGCTCCCGCGTCGTCGCGTACGCCAACGCGGTCTCCAGGCAGTCGCGGGCCGCCCCGAGCGCGCCCCAGGCGATGCCGTAGCGGGCCTCGGTCAGGCAGGACAACGGCGCCCGCAGCCCGGTCGCACCGGGCAGGATCGCGTCGGCCGGGAGGCGTACCTCGTCGAGGACGATCTCGCCGGTGAGGCTGGCCCGCAGGGAGAGCTTCTGAGTGATCTCCCGGACCGTGACGCCGGGGGTGTCCAGCGGCACGAGGAACCCGCGCACCCCCACCTCCGGTACGCGAGCCCAGATGACGGCGATGTCGGCGACCGGCGCGTTGGTGATCCACATCTTGACGCCGTGCAGGAGCCAGCCGTCGCCGTCGGAGACTGCCCGGGTCGCCATGGACGCCGGGTCGGAGCCGTGGTCGGGCTCGGTCAGGCCGAAGCAGCCGATGAGCTCACCGCGCGCCATGCCGGGCAGCCAGCGGTCCTTCTGCTCCTCGGAGCCGTAGGCGTGAATGGCCTCCATCGCCAGCGAGCCCTGGACGCTGACCAGCGACCGGATGCCGGAGTCGGCCGCCTCCAGTTCGAGACAGGCCAGCCCGTATGCCACCGCGGACATCCCGGCGCAGCCGTGCCCGTGCAGCCGCATCCCGAGGAGACCGAGTTCGCCGAAGTCACGGGCCAGGTCACGGGCGGGCAGGGCGGCCTGCTCGAACCAACCGGCGATGTTCGGCCGGACCTTGGAGTCGAGGAGGGCGCGGACCGCGTCGCGGATGTCGCGTTCCTCGTCGGTCAGCAGCGCGTCGAACTGAAGGATGTCCCAGGCGGCAGTCGTCACAGGACCAGCACCCTAGCGTGGATCTGGTGGCGCTGCTGCAGCGCCGCCCGGAGCGCCCGGTGCAGGCCGTCCTCCAGGTACATGGCGCCCTCCCACTGCACGACGTGCGGGAAGAGGTCGCCGTAGAAGGTGGAGTCCTCGGCGAGCAGCTTGTCCAGCGCCAGTTCGCGCTTGGTGGTGACGAGCTGGTCGAGCCGGACCGGCCGGGGCGGGATCTCGGACCACTGCTTCAGGGAGTAACCGTGCTCCGGATAAGGGCGCCCGTCCCGGACGCCTTTGAAGATCACTGTGCCGCCCCCTCCCTAGGACCTGCCGCCGCAACGTCCCGGGCGACCGTCGTCGTCCGGGACGCTACCCACCCTAACCGCACTTGGCGAGCAAGATGTGGGCCTATGGGCGTACGCCCAGCATCTGGCGGGCCGCCGCCGAGGTCATCGGCGGACGCTGGGCGAGCCGGGCGAACCCGGCCGCTCGGGCGACGAGCTGGGCGTTCGACTCGACGGGCTGGCCCTTGGCGTACGTGATCGTGTCCTCCATGCCGACTCGGAGGTGCCCACCGGCCGACAGCGAGGCGAGCAGAACGGGAAGCGTCGTACGCCCGATGCCGGTCGCCGAGAAGGTCGTCCCGCCCGGCAGGTCGGCCAGTGCGGTCGTGCAGGCGACGAGCGCGGCGGTCGTGCCCGGCATCCCGCCCGGTACGCCCATCACGAAGTCGACGTGCACGTGGCCGCCGGCGGGCAGACCGTACTTGTCCAGCAGCCGCTGGAGTGCCCACAGGTGACCGAGGTCGAAGATCTCATACTCGGGGACGATGCCGCGCTCCTGCATCCGGGTGTGCAGCTCGACGATGAACTCCCACCGGTTGAGGAAGACGTCCTCGCCGAAGTTCACCGTGCCCATCGTGCAGCTCGCCATGTCCGGGGCGGCGTCGAGGACGGCCAGCCGGGCCTCCTCCGGGTCGTGCACCGAACCGCCCGAGGACAGTTGCACGATCAGATCGGTGCTGTCGCGGAGGGCGGCGACGGTGTTGCGCAAGCGGCCCTGATCCAAGGTCGGCTGCGCCTTCTCGTCCCGGATGTGAACGTGGATCACGCTCGCCCCGACCGACTCGCACTCCTGCGCGGTCGCGACCAGCTCATCGAGCGTGACGGGGAGGGCGGGCACGTCGGCCTTCGCCGACTCGGCTCCGGTGGGGGCAACCGTGATCAACGTCGTCGTCGTCATGGCCGCATCCTGCCACGTCAGCGGAGTTTTTTCACTCCGGGTCGATCGCTGCGACAGATTCTCCGACCATGAGGGGGGTCTCGTCGGAGATATTCCGCTTCAGGAGGGCCAAGGCGATCATGCCCAGTTCGTGATGCTGCACCGCGGTGCCGACGAAACCGATCGCCCGGCCGTCGGTAGTGACCGGCGTGCCCTGCGCCGGCGGCTGATCGGTCGCGATGCCGTCGAGGTGCAGCAGGGCGAGGCGGCGCGGCGGACGACCGAGGTTGTGCACGCGCGCGATCGTCTCCTGACCGCGGTAGCAGCCCTTCTCCAGATGCACGGCGTCCGCGGTCCAGTCCACCTCCGCCGGCAGCGTGCGGTGATCGGTCTCCAGCCCCAGCCGGGCCCGCCGGGCTTCCACTCGCATCGACTCGTACGCCCAAAGCCCCGCCCGGGGCACGTCGAGTTCGTCGGCGACCGTCTCGACGGCCTCCCGGGGAACGAGCAGATCCACGCCGAACTCGCCCCGGCGCGCCCATCCGCCGAAGGCCGGCTGCACGGCGTACAAGCTGGTCGGAAGGGGTGGGACGGAGCCGGCGGCGAACTTCGGACCAGGCACCGGCGCGATGGCCGGGGCCGGCAGTTCGACGATCTTGGCCGCCGCCGGGCCGACCAGGCTGAGCACCGCCCAGCTCGCCGTGACGTCGGCCGGCTCGACCCGCATGAGGAAGCGCATCCGCTCGAGGAAGGCGAGCAGCTCGCCTTGAGTGCCCGGCTCCACGTCGAGCCAGGTGGTCTCGCCGTCGTCGGTGACGAGCGCGTGATGCTCGATGTGGCCGTGCGGCGACAGGAACAACGTCTCGGTGCCCTGGCCTGGCTGCAACGCCGTGAGGTGCTGGGTGGAGATGCTGTGCAGCCAGCTCAACCGGTCGGCGCCCGGGATCGCGAGCACCCCGCGATTGCCTCGGTCGACCAAGCCCACCTCGGTCGCCAGCAGCCGCTGCTCGCGGAGCGGATCCCCGAAGTGCGCGGGTACGCCGGCGTCGCGCGACTCCGGTGCGAGGTCCTCGATCATCACGACGGTCACTGACAGCTCCCGCAGGTCCCGAAAAGGGCGACGTGCCCTACGTCCAGGTTGAATCCTCGCTCGGCGCGGAGCTGTTGCGCCAACGGTGTGACGCTCTCCACGGACAACTCCTGCACATGCCCGCAGGCCCGGCAGACCAGATGGACGTGCCGGTCCTCGGCGGCGTGGAAGGTCGGCGCGCCGTGCGACAGGTGCGCGTGCGTCACCAGACCGAGATCTTCCAGCAGCTCCAGCGTGCGGTAGATGGTCGTGATGTTCACGCCGGAGGCGATGCACTGCACCTTCGCGTGGATCTCGTCGGGCGTGGCGTGACCCAGTTCCCGCACGGCCTCCAGGACCAGTTGCCGCTGGGCGGTCAGGCGCAGGCCTCGCTCCTTCAACGCACGGGCGAGGGAGTCGGACACCCGTCGATCATAGTTCGCCTTTCTCCGCTCCCATCCATGGCGCTTTCGCCATCCCACCCCACCGCCCCACCCCACCGCGCCCCTACCGCGCCTCGCCGTGTTGATCATGGAGTCAACTGTGGTCCCGACGGTGTGGCCAGACTGGAAACTCCATGATCAACGACGCCGGGGGAGTGCGACGGGATCTTGCGAGTGGCTAGGCTGCCAGCCGTGACCGTCACCGTTCTCGCCGTGCTCGGACGCGGCCTCGTCGATCCCACCACCCCGGTGCTGCGCGCCGACGATCTCGGGCTGCTGCGCGGCGACGGGATCTTCGAGTCCGTCCACGTGCGGGGCGGCAAGCCGTGGATGCTCGACGAGCACCTGGCCCGGCTCGCCCGGTCGGCCGCCCGGATGGAGCTGCCACTACCCGCGCGGGAACTCATGCAAGACCTGATCGATCAGGTCTGCGCGAAGGTGGGGCCGCAGGAGCACTCCCTGCGCCTCATCTGCACGCGCGGCTCGGAGGAGGGCGGCGACCCGACCTTCCTCGTCCTCGGCTCGCCGGTCGGCGCGGCCTCGATCAACGCCCGGGACACCGGCGTACGCGTCCGCACCGCGACACTCGGGTACGCCGTCGGGGCGCGTACGCCGGCTCCATGGCTGCTCGGCGGCGTCAAATCCTTGTCGTACGCGATCAACATGGCGTCGCAGCGCTGGGCCTGGTCGCAAGGGGCCGACGACGTCGTCTGGGTATCGGCCGACGGCTACATCCTGGAGGCTCCGACCGCGACAGTCGTCTGGCGGGACGGATCACGACTGCTCACGGTGCCCTCGGCGGAGACCGGCATCCTCGCCGGGACCACCGCCCGCCACCTGCTCGACCGAGCAGCCGAGCTGGGTCTGACCGCCGGGGAGGAACTGACCACCTCAGCCGGGCTCGTCGCCGCCGACGGCGCCTGGCTGATCTCCAGCATCCGAGGCGTCGCCGAGCTGCGATCGATCGACGGCCAGCCGCTCGGGCCGTCCCCGCTCACCGCCGACATCCGCCGCCTCCTGGGCTTCTAACCCCCGCCCTTACCTCGCCCCGCCCCGCCCCGCCCCGCC